>CAZZVG010000026.1:0-15499 GCA_964657295.1 Iningainema sp.
TGTCGAAAGAGAAATCTCTTTGGGCTGTGGGTACATTAATTTCGCCTCTGCCACTTTGCAAATTTCCGCTATCTTGGATAAAATTGTACGTAAAGCGTTGTCCGCGCAGTGTTTGATCCCCTCGCCTCAAAACAATATTCCCGTCTCCTACTGCAAAAAAGTTGTCTAAACTGACTTGCAAGCGATCAGCATTCAACACGGATCTATCATATCGGACAACTACATTACCAACTGCGGTGACAATTCGTCGCTGTGAGTCGTACTCCTCTCTATCTGCAATAACTTCAATAACTTTCGTTGTTTGTACAGCTGGAGTGGTTTTAAATGGTAAATTTTGTTGCCCTTGGTTGCTACGGGTAGGAAATGGTAATTGAACTGTTTGGCTGCGAGACTTGAATTCTATAGTAGAAGGCGTTGGCTGTTGATTTGTTTTGCTTTGAGAGTTGAATTCTACTTTAAATGGTGTTGTTTGTCCAACACTCGGCGATGGCACAGTTTGTTGAGCTAATTTTTCAACTAAGAGTTGCGCTTTGGAGTGAGATAAGCTTTGACTTTTCTTCAGAGTTGGCGAAATTTGCTTGCTGACATCAGGGTTGCTCATGCCTTCAACCTGCTGCAGAGGATAACTGATTCCTAGCCCATCGCCTAAGGAAGCCGCACTTTTAGCTGGAGTCAGTGGTGAAAATTCCGGTGGCAAAGTTTCTGGCTGACTGGGGATGGGCAGTGTCTCGGCAACAGTTAACTGATTTTTATTTCGGGTTTCTCTAGACGTTCTAGGAGTTTCCTTTTGTTCCCCATTCAGTTTTTGCTGTAGCTTAATGTCAGTTTCTAAGCATGACACACAAGATAATCGTCCCATGGAAATGGGATTTGCCACAGGTTGTGAATGTTCAAGCGAGGAAGACGTTGCAGGCGGGAGAACAGGATGAAGCATATTTCAGCACAATCAAGCTAACAAACAGCCAAATTAAAGAGTCGGAAGGACCAACTTCACATTTTGCCTTCCGACTTTGCCTTCTGTCTAGCCTACTCTACACGCATTTGCGCAAATCTCGTCTGGGGCAACCTGTTGTTAGGAAGATTTTTATCCGTGTTCTTTCATGGAGAAGAAAATTGTCTGACTTGAGTTTAAAGTCGATAATTTTCTACCTTTCGGCAGTTGCGGATAATTTATCGTCATTCTACTCTAAATCGCGACGACCAGGGTTGCGTGTGGGATCGCTTGACAAAAACCCAAAAATAAAAGTACCGACAAATAAAGCAACAACTACATAAACGATGATTTTTAAAGTCAGCATGGGGAAATTCTCCTTTGGCTATGGGTAGCTTAAAGTTTAAAAGATAACCTTTCCATCTTACCCAAATCTCATCCCTTTTTTGAAGGTAAGATCAGGATTATGGAGAAGAGGTAAAGAAGGTAAGTGGGGGAGTAGGAGAAAATTTTCTCTCCCACTCCCCCCTCTCCCACTTTCCCTCTGTGTATCTTTTTATCCCCGCATTCCCCAATCTCCTTTAAAGGTTATTTGAGAAAGCGGCTTTCCGTTACTATAGTTTTTTTGACTTGACTTGTAGATGTGCTAGGACAGAAGTTTTGGACTTGTTAGTGTTCTCGACGTTAAAGAGCGGTGGAGGTTTCCAAATGGCAAATTTTTCTCAATCTGACATGGCTTCGAGTGAACACCGAGAAGCACAATGTCTTTGAGTCTCCACATCCTCGATTCCTTTTTACCGGCTATCACATCTGCCGCGCCTAGCCACTTGGGTTGTTGTCAGATAAGGACTTGATAAAATCTCTTAACACTTCTGCCATGGAGACTTGAGTTTTGTTTGCATACTCTTGGAGTTTTTCATACTCTTGATCTGTCACCCAAAACTGAATCTTTTTTGTTCTTGACATATTCCTACTTTGACTCCTATATTGGAGTAGGAATATGATGGATAATCATGGTCGAGTTAAAAGTAGGTTGAGCCACTAAAACCTAAATATGTAAACAAGTGTTGACGTGCAAGAGAAGTCAAAATTGTGTAGAGACGCAACAAAACAGCGCTTCTCTAGTCGCTACGCTCCAAAGCTAACTAGTTAAGACTGTCCGTTGTCATTAGTCATTGGTAATCGTTTCCGCCTTATTTATTTTTCTTAACATGGTTATATTTATTTCTGCTCACCTACCTAACCATTAACAATCACTCAGTTAAATACTTACAAGTAACAGCTAAATATGAGTTAAGGAATGCAACAAGTGCGAAAAAAGGACAAAATCCCCTAACTACTTCAATACTTCTATTCTAGGATGGCGAACAAGTTGATGTTCTTTCCTCCAAGATTGAGGAGGCATTCCATTATGTTGACGAAATTGGCGGGAGAAATGACAGGCATTTTGATATCCTAGTGCTGTGGCAATCTGTTCTATTGTGCGGTTGGTATCTTGGAGTAAAGAACGTGCTGCTTGCATTCGGCGCTTGACAATCCAGCCGTTTACAGTATCTCCTGTTTGCTTAGCAACTCTGTTGGTTAAATAAGCTGGCGAATAACCAACTGCCTCAGCGACATTACACAAAGTGATTCCTTGATCGTAATTGGCTTCAATAAAATCAAAAACTTGTTGAAGTTGTGGAACAGAGGGATACATGGACTCAGGATCTTTAGCAACTGAGTCTTCAGATGGTGTGTCGGAAAATTTACGGCAGCAAGCGCTATACCAGTAATCAACCAATGTCGATTGCTTTTCTAATCGAGCGGATATCGCTCTGAGCAGATTCTCCACAGTAGAAGGTTTAGTGAGATAGTCATCTGCTCCTAAATCCATGCCTCTCCGCAAATCTGCCATGCTGCCACTTCCCGTCAGAAAAATAAAGGGAATAATAGCTGTGACGGGATCTTGCCGCAGTACACTCAGAACTGCATAACCATCCATATCCGGCATACCGATATCGCAAATCACTAAGTCAGGAAAATGTTCTTGTGCTTGCTGGATACCGATTGTACCGTTTTCAGCACCTATAGTGTAAAAACCTTCAGCTTCAAGACCGCCCAAAAAGAGGTTGCGGGTTGTCTTATCATCTTCGATCACTAAAATTTTTTTCGACGATTCCTGCATCTTTTTTAATCTCTAGAGTATGAGGGAGGGAATTGTGGCTTAACTGTGTGCTTAGTTGTTGGGTGTTATTTATCAGTTATCAGTCAAAAAAAATTTAAGACTTCTTCAATCTCTACTTTGATGGGAGCTTGACAGTAAAAGTCGTGCCTAAACCTACTTCACTTTCAACAATAATTTGGCCGCCCTGTAATTCTACAAGAGTCTTCACAATTGATAGCCCCAGTCCATTACCCGGTATACTATCAACATTACTGCCACGATAAAAAGGCTCAAATATTTGTTGAAGATCGACTACCGGAATCCCAATTCCTGCATCTTTAACCTTAAAAATTGCCTGTCCAAATTGGCAAGAAGTTTCCAAATCTACTTTGCCGTCTACAGATGAATACTTGATGGCATTTGAAAGCACGTTTGTCAAGATGTGCTGTAGCAGTTTTGGATCTAGACAAGTTGTTTCGCAGTTAGCTTGACTGACAAAATTGACTAACTTTTGGCTGCCACTAGCTAAGTGCATTTGTGCTATAATATCACGACAAAACTGATTAAGGTCAAGGGGTCTTGGGTTACACTTTAATTTCGCTGCTTCTGCTTTACCAAATAAAAGTATTTCATCAAGCAACTCACTAATTTGTAAAACAGATGCCTGGATCATGTCAAGATAAGATCGGTTTTTCTCATCAGTCCAATGGTGAATGTGCCGTTTCAGTAAGTCAGCAGAGAATGAGACAACATTCAGCGGTGTGCGGAACTGATGACACAGCATGGAAACAAAGCGTTCTCTGAGTTCGCTGAGTCTTTTCGCCTGATCGAGAGCTTGACGCAGTTCTAAATCCGCTTGTTTATAATCAGTGATATCAATCGCCGTGATCAGTTGAACTGGCTTTTTGGCAAAATCTAGCACTCCATCAAGGAGTTCGACAGTACAAGCCAACCAGCGTTCCATGCCATTTTTGGCAATAATTTGCATCTCCTGATATTCACAATAGCCTCCACCTCCATCTTGTTTGTGTATCTGCCTCAGTTTCTTGCTTTTAATAAGTTGGTTAATATCAAAGTCATTGAGCAATTCCTTTTGAGTGTAGCCAGTGAGAACCTCTGTTGCGGGATTTACGTAACAAATATGCTCGTCTTGGATAATAAAAATACTAGCATCGGTTGTTTCTGCTAAAATCCGAAATCTGGCTTCGTTCAGCTTAAGTGCTTCTTCTGTACGTTTGGATTCCGTAATGTCCCAGATACTCCAAACTCTCCCAATAACTTTGTTATCAACTCTTTGCGGTTCTGAGTAGTGTGCAAATATTCTGCCATCCTTTAACTCAATTAAATCGTAGCTCTCGTAATTTGAGTTACCGGGCAAGTCCCAAATAGCCTTGAGAAAAAATTCTGAATCTTTAACTTGACTCAGGAAAAAGGCTTTCGCTTCATAAGATTTTTTTGTTATACTAATTGACTTGGGGATTTGCCACATATCGACATATTTGCGATTGTAGCAAAGGATTTCTCCTTCAAAATTCACTGCAAGTATGCCGTTAGCCGTAGATTCCAGAGTAGAACGAAGTATAAACAGAGACTTTGCTAGTTCATTTTCCGTTCTTTGATACTCCACAACTCCTTGCTGTAGATTTACCTGAAGGCTCTCTATATACAGTTGTGGATCCTCTAGTGGCTCTTCAACGATGTCACGCACAAAGGCACAGCCTAACTCCGTACCTTGGTATTCGACATACTTAATTTTGACTTCTACCGGAGAGTTCCAACCTCCCTTTTTCTCATAATAGCACTTGTAGTCGAGAGAACCACATCGCTTAAGACTTCGCCATTGTTCCAAGCCATTTTTTCGCCAATCAACATCTATGTCTTGCAGTTTCATTGAAAGTAATTCTTCACGGGAATACTCACTCATGCTGCAAGTTGCATCATTTACATATAAAAACTGCGCGTCTGCCCCGATACAAAAAGCAGCATCTGCAATATTGTTCACTAAAAATTGAGCAAATTCCAATTCTTCCGACTGTAATGCCAATTGAGTGTCAGATTCAATAAGTTTATATTTACCAATACTCATTGCTCCTCCATACCTTTCAATAATTTTGCGAAATAGGCACTTTCCGGCTTGTCGTCCAAATTTCAACTCCCTATAAGGCTGTTAATTTATCTGCCACCTAAATATTTACCAAACTTATCATGAAAATTAATATATCTTTACGAAATCTTTAAGAAAAAAATCCGGAAAACTCACTAGATCATTGTATATTTTTGTCGATGCCGTCACGATCAATTTAGTAAATATACTGAGTCAATCAGTAACCAGAGCCTGTAAATTTAGTCTTAAAGTGTCAAAATTTCTACTCAGAGCCAAAAAAGTATGAAGAGCGAACTACTCTTTGAGGAAAGCTTTAGTAATCCGTTACGTCTTGGTTCTCCATTCAGAATTTTCATCGGTAGATGCATATATACTCATAAACTGGATTTGTGAATTTGTAACAGATAGACAGTTAATTAGTTTTCAGCTGCTCAAGAAAATTCCCAACCTACGTAAGTAAGAAAACATGTACTAGTCTTGGAACTTACTTCTTCAGGAATTTTACTATGGAGACTAAGTTTCTATCAACCGCGTATTAGGTTTATGTTAAGTAATGTAAAGTCCGTAGATATTCTGACGCATCTACCTGAGGGAGTAGAATTATTTTAAGTAATGTGATTAGATACATAAATATTTGTACAATTAGCTAGCTTATGCAAGCTCTGGTCTGGAGTTTTAAGTAAATATACTGGTCGGAAATTCACGAGTTGGATGACATTCTCAATCAGTTTATTGTTAAGTAAAAAAAAATACATGCTTTTAATAACAACTATCAAAAGATATAGATTTTTTGACTTAGTAAGGTAGAGATTTTTTTGAGTAAAAATAACGACAAAATAGACAAACCAATCAAAAGATTATATATTGCACCTTCGTCTTCAGCTTATGTAGGCTTGTCTTCAAGCACCATCTGAATTGTTTCATTTTGCTCTGGAAGTTTTCAATTGGCGGCGAAAACATCTGGCATCTTTTTCAGTGTTCAGTCAACATTTAAAGGTATTCAAAAGAAATCAAACTTTGAATTTACATATTGCTAAGACCGTGAGGAAAAGTGCAGCTTATATTGAATTGGGTGAACTAACAGGCATATGCAAGTTTCCGGAAATACTTAGAAGCGATGATGAAAAACTACACTCAAACAACTTCTCCAATCAGCAACAGGCCAGATCGGGAATTGCCACCCAATGGCTCTGTAGAATCTCTTAATCAAAGCAAACTCGATCGCATTCAGTCAAATGCTAGCTCCAACACATCTGTTTTGTCAGAAACAGACAATGCAGGATCTACAGTTACGGTTGCCGATGCGATCGCCACTATGCTGGAAAATTTAGGAGTGTGCTGCGCCTTTGGTGTGGCTGGCGGTGCGATGGCAAGCCTTTGGGGTTCGCTATCAAATAGCCTCATCCAAGTCTTAAACTTCCGTCATGAATCGGGTGCAGCCTTTGCGGCTGTTGAAGCCTACTTTGCAAGTGGCAGTCCAACTGTAGTTTTTACTACAGCAGGACCAGGCATCACGAATGCCTTGACCGGGTTATTTGCCGCGCGTGGTGAGGGAGCAAAAGTGATTCTCCTATCAGCCTGCACCTCAGCACCGCAGCGTGGACGTTGGGCGATTCAAGAAACCAGTACCACTACATTGCCCACCGAAGGTATTTTTACTTCAGGGACACTGTTTAACTATGCTACCACAGTAGAATCCGCAGATCAATTACCGCAGATTTTTCGGATATTAGCGCTGGGTTTATCGCAACCAGGAGGGTTTGTCGCTCACTTAAGTATTCCGACTGGTGTACAAACAAGTCCAATAGAAGAGAGATCCGTGCCAAGGCAAGGTCTTTCAAGTTCTCAAATTGCACCCAGTCAAGATGCGATCGCCAAAACCGTACAATTACTCTCAGAAGGACCATTCGCGATCTGGGTAGGATTCGGTGCTCGTAATGCCGCCGAAGAAATCCGCCAACTGGCAGAGAGCACTGGGGCAGCAGTCATGTGTTCGCCTCGAGGTAAGGGGATCTTTCCCGAAGATCATCCTCAGTTTATTGGTGTCACAGGCTTGGGTGGTCATGCTTCGGTAATGACTTACATGCAACAGCATTCTCCTTTACGCACACTCGTATTGGGAACGCGCTTGGGCGAACCAACTTCTTTCTGGAATGCAGCGATGGTTCCTGCAGGAGGATTTGTGCATGTAGACATTGACCCAACAGTACCGGGTGTGGCTTATCCACAAGCTGAAACCTTTGCCGTGCAGTGTGACATCAAAGTATTTGTGACAGATCTGTTGCAGCACAAAGACAATCTAGCAAGTGCCGCAGTCCAAATGCTTCCTTGTCCCGAACGCGAATTCGTGGAACCAGGTGTAGAATCTCCAGTCCGACCAGAAGCGTTGATGGAGGCAATTCAAAAAGTTATTGTTGAAGGTAGTGATGCGATCATCATGGCTGAGTGTGGTAACTCGTTCACTTGGTCAACACACTTTCTCCAATTTTCCCAGACAAATCGCTACCGAGTCAGCACTGGAGTCGGAGCAATGGGCCATGCTGTCACAGGAGTTGTCGGTGCAGCGCTTGCAAGCAACCGTAAAGCAGTTGCGATCGTTGGGGACGGTGCAATGTTGATGAATAACGAGATCAACACAGCAGTGAAATATCAAATCCCCGCTATTTGGATTGTCCTCAACGATGCCCGTTACAACATGTGCCATCAAGGTATGCAAATGTTGGGAATGACAGGTGCAGATGCAACAATGCCCGAGACGGATTTTGCCATGATTGCTTATGCCATGGGAGCTAAAGGTATCCGTGTCAACAAAGAGTCCGATATCCCAGCTGCTTTAGAACAAGCAATGGCAGCGACTGGTCCAATTGTCATTGATGTCTTAATTGACCCTGATCGACGCGCACCATCAAAAGGACGGAATCAAGGTCTAGCAGCACAAGGAGTCAAATCGACTCCAGCAAAGAAGACGACATCTCACATGTCATTTCCAAATATTTAATTGTTAGTAGGGGCGGGTTTAACTGTATAACTCGTTGTGTGCAAACAATATTGTGAAACCCGCCCGTACAGGTGTTGGTAATTCTTAAATTTTTGGCAAATAGCAATCAACAACTGACAAGCAATAAACTTAGGTGAACGAGGAGACAAAGGTGAACCTTTTTGAGACTGTTGAAGAAATGGGTCACGAGCAAGTCCTCTTCTGTCATGGAAAAGACCCAGATATTAAAGCAATTATTGCTATCCATGACACAAGCTTGGGATCTGCCATGGGGGCGACAAGATTATGGCCTTATGTGAATGAAGAAGCCGCTTTAAAAGATGCTCTTCGTCTAAGTCGTGGTATGACTTACAAAGCAGCTTGTGCCAACATTCCCGTTGGTGGTGGAAAAGCAGTTATTATTGCAAATCCTGAAAACAAAACTGACGACCTGTTAAGAGCTTATGGAAGATTTGTTGAACGTCTCAACGGACGTTTTATTACAGGTCAAGACGTAAATCTTACAGCTCACGATGTCAGAACAATTAGTCGAGAAACAAGTTACGTCGTTGGGGTTGAAGAAAGGTCTGGCGGACCTGCGCCGATCACCGCTCAAGGAGTCTTTCTAGGAATAAAAGCTGCTGTAGAGTTTGGTCTACAGAGTGAAAGTATCGATGGGCTGAAAGTAGCAGTTCAAGGTCTGGGAAATGTTGGGAAAAATCTCTGCCAATATTTACACGAGAATGGTGCTAAACTTTTTGTAACTGATATCAGTCCAGAGAAAACAGAGGAAGTCAAACGTCTTTTCGGAGCAACTGTTGTTGAACCAGACCAAATTTTCTCTCTGAATGTAGATGTTTTTTCTCCTTGTGCATTAGGTGGAATTCTCAATAGTGAGACAATTCCTCGCCTTCAAGCTCCAATTATTGCTGGTTGTGCCAATAATCAATTGGGTCAGGAACAAATCCACAGTCAAATGTTGGCAGAAAAAGGAATTCTTTACTGTCCGGATTACGTCATTAATGCCGGAGGACTAATCAACGTTTATAACGAAAGGATTGGTTATAATGAAGAAAAAGCTTTTCAGCAACTGCACAACATTTACGACACATTGCTGGAGATTTTTGAAATAGCTCAAACACAGCGAACTACGACTAATGATGCGGCCAAACAATTGGCAGAGCAAAGAATCATGATGGCAAGACATCTCAAAAATCAGCAGATGTCTTCTGTTTCTTATGCCTTGCGTCAGACTGTAGGCACCCAGGTTTTGGCTCAGCCATAGTTAACGGGGACACGGAGGGAGACATGAGGACGCGGGGATGTAGTCAGGCAGAGATCGTAAATTTCTTAACCGAACCGTATTGTCCCCACTCCTCTCTTGTTTAAGGTGGAGTATTGAGTATTTAAGGAGTTACTAGTGGAAAAAAATACATTTGCGACATCTGCTTATATTGCCACTTCACCAGAGAGTGCCTTTGACTACCTTTCTAGTTTAAAAAACTTGGACGAGTGGACACTCTACAGTCGCATGAAAGAGCAAATTGATGAAGATACCTGGGTTGGCACAGCCTCTGGGTATCACAACAATCTCTACTATCACGTTAAAAGACTCGAACACCCTCGTTTTTACGGTATTGAGTGGCACTGCGGCTTAGAGTATGAGAAATATTATCAGGTTTACCCAGTACTGCTTTTCCCTTCGGAGTACATTGAGCCGGGGACAGATGAAAAGGGTGTGTACTTCCACTGGCTGAGCTTTGTCGATCCAAAACGGCAGACTCAGATGATTATGCAGGGAATTCACGCAGTACATACTTCCGAGTGTCGTTCTCTCAAAGCCAATTTAGAACGCAAAGCTGGTCTTAATTCTGCAGCCAAGGGACGCTACTTTATTGATACTGACACTATCTATGTCGATGCCCCAGTTGAAATGGGAGTCGAGTTTTTGTCAGATCTACGGCTGATGGATGATTGGGCACATTTGCTACATGCAGATGGAGAGATAACTCCCCACTCAGGCGAGTTTCGCGATGAATATAATCAAAAGGTAAAAGTGACTCTGCAAGTCAAACCGGTGAACAAATGGCACTTGTTGGAGCAGGAGTTCTATTATCCAGATCACGAATTTTATCAGCGTTCTCCCATGATGCTCATCCCAGCCTCTCATGCTTTCGGTGATCCAGAGGCTCCTGGCTTTGTCTTGCATCGGATTACATTCTGGCGATCAGGTGAGTCTTTGCCTCACGGCAAACTTCAGATTGAAGACTTTGGTGCTGAGAGCATGAACATCAAACGTTTGGTTGAAGCTAAGGCAGGCAACCTAGAGTCATTCAACCGTGGAATGAGCTACCTACCGAAGAGTTAGTGGTTAATTGTTGATGGTTAATTGCAATCAACCATCAACTATCAACAATTAACCGAACATATAAGTATTTAAGCGAACACGATATAACAACTAATGATCCTAGAACAACTTTATACAACATCTTTTACAGTAATTGCCGACGGTCTAGATAATCCCAAAGGTCTTTGCTTTGGTCCTGACGGTAGTCTCTACGTGGCAGAGGCGGGAACGGGGGGAAATGGAGCTAGCATTCCATCCCCAAGCGGTCAAGGTTCTTTAAGTTACGGTACTACCGGTGCTATTACTAAGATTGACAATGGTACGGCTAAACGTATATTTACAGGACTTCCTTCCTTAGCATTTCCAGATGGAACTGGAGCTGCAGGCCCTCACGATATCAAGTTTGATGCTACGGGCAAAGCTTATGTTCTGATTGGGTATGCCGCCGCTCCTGCATTACGGGATATCACATTAGGTCAAACTGATTTAGGAAAAATTATTACTCTCGATTTCAATACTAATACGTGGATAAGTCTCGTAGATATCGCTAATTATGAACTGATCAATAATTCTGTATCAAGTAATTGTGAAGTTGTCAGTAACCCCTTGTGTTCATATGTAGACGGAGATATAATTGTCTTCGTTGATGCAGGAGCGAATGACTTACTCAGTGTAAGTATCGATGGCAGCGATCTGAAAATAATTGCTGCAATTCCTCAACAAATATTAGAGAATCCAATATTTCCTCGTCCTGAGTCCCTTAATTTTGATCGCGGACATGTACCGCCTCCAGGTGCTTATCGTGAAGCACCACCATCGCAAATTTCCATTCAATCAGTACCGACAGGAGTTGATAAAGGTCCTGATGGCGCTTATTACGTCAGCGAATTTACTGGTTTTCCCTTTCCTGAAGGTGGAGCCAAAATTTATCGAGTTGATGCTGATGGTATCAGCGTTTATGCTGAAGGTTTTACCCAACTGATTGATTTAACTTTCGATGTTGAAGGCAACTTGTATGCTTTACAGCACGCCAATCACTCGGGTTGGAAAGGAAAACTCGATGGTTCGTTGATCAAAATAGCTCGCGATCGCACGCGTACTACTCTCCTGAGTGGTCACGGACTAGAATCACCTGCCGCTTTGACTATTGGTCCTGACGGTGCTTTTTATATCATTAACCGAGGTGGTCGTCCTGGACTTGGGCAAGTTATCCGTATTGAGGATAAATAAAAAGTTTCCTTTGTGAACCGACTGTAGTGTCTTCAATTCATTGCAGCAGGGCACGTGAAAACTGCTTGTAAATGGATTTATAAACCCGAATTCAAATACTTCGGTCATAGTGAGTTGCATTCGAGTGCTCTCGTTATGAGCGATCGCTACGAAAAACGTTCCCAGGCTCAGCCAGAGAACGACAAATAGCTTACGTACAAATATAACTCAATCCATCAGTAGGTCATTATGAAGTTAGTCAAAAATTTGTCTGTTGCCTTAGTCAGTGTCACCTTAATGTTTGCACCAGTAGCTGCCAAGGCTCATGAAAAACCTCTATCTTTGGAGTACGAGACTTCTATCGGTAGACCAGCTAACATTCCTCAAGGCGAGTTTCCAGGCGTTCCAGGAACCCTTGCTGTGCCTCAGGGTATAGGAGTTGATGCTGATGGAAACGTCTACATCAGTAACGGTCGTGGTATTGACCGCGTTGATGTATTCGATCCTCAAGGTAACTACATCAGATCATTTGGCAGCAGTGGTAGCGGCCCTGGACAGATCGACGAGCCGTTAGACATCAAATTCGACCCCCTAACTGGCAATGTGTATGTAGGTGATGGTTTCAACGGCCGCATTGATGTGTTCGATCCACAGGGTAACTTTGTTAAATCCTTTGGTTCCTTTGAAGGTCTTATACCGGGTAGAGGATTCTTTGGACCTGGGGGTATGCAATTCGATAAGAGTGGCAATTTGTATGTCGGTGATTTTAGCGCTGATGTCGTTAAGGTATATGGCAGAGACGGTGAACTGATCAAAACCATTGGTAGCTCAGGCACCGAACCAGGGCAGTTTCAAGGTCCTGCTGGATTAAACATCTCCCAAAAAACAGGGAATATCTTTGTCACTGACCAATACAACAACCGCGTTCAGGTATTCGATCCACAAGGTAACTTTCTGTATACCTTCGGCAGTGAGGGTCACGGTGATGGTCAGTTTGAAAACCCCATCGGTATCGAACTGGATGAGAATGATAATATCTACGTAGCTGATGCTGTCAATAGCCGCGTTGAAGTATTCACTAAAAAAGGTAAATTCCTCACATCATACGGTCAACCTGTCACCGATTCCTCAGGCAATATCGTACCACCTCCAGCCTCAGATGGACCTTCACCCTACGGCAACCCTCTCGACCTCACTCCTGGTAAATTCAATTGGACTGCGGGCGAACATTATGCAAATGGTAAGCTCTACGTCGGTGATTTCTTCCAAGGTCGCGTCCAGGTGCTAGACGTCAAAGGCAACCAAGCTCCACGTCGGCGATATCATCCAGGTGCTAACTAGATATTACTCCCTTCTCACCCGAAGATTACCGTTTAGGTAGAGGGGGAGGGGGAGAGGGGGAGAAGAAATTTTATCGGTAATCTTACACCGGGAAGGGAGTCAATAGACCACAGTAGGGGCGAACGGTGAGACAGCCCTGTTCGCGCAGCTTCTCCCCTTGGGAGAAGGAGGGTTAGCCCGACCTAGGGGACTGCGTTAGCGAAGCGGTAGCGACGAAGGAGCGTCACCTGAAGGGCTGTTCGCCCTTATGAACAATTTCGCTGGTGTAATTCAATTCCTCCTTATCCCCCTGCTAGAATGCCTCCCTACCAAAAAGAGCAATTTTTTTAACCGAACCTGATTGAGGGGATATCCTCTTAAATTGATTGAACCGAATCACAAAAAAATTTATAAAAATTCAGTGTAATGATTTCAACGATAGAAAAAACACTTAGCATTACCGACTTACTGCACAACTGGCTCCAGAGGCAAGTTGCTGACTCAGGTTTGACTTGGTTAGATCAGAAGAGGAAGCAAATTAAAAGTGGTACTAACACGCGAGTGTTTTTCACTGCTTTTAGCTCTGTACCTCGTTATACAGGTAAGAACAATTTAGAGCTAACACCAAAAGATTTAAAAGCTGCTTCAGCAGTCCGCACAGGCTGGTTTCCTGGACATTGGAGTGTAGATCAAGTCGCACGCACCCTGCTTGTACTTGAGCTTCCCCAAGATAATGATACTCAGTATCTCAGCACCCTGGAGCAACTTTTCACTGCGGCTGATGTTGGAGAATTAGTCGCACTCTATCAAGCCTTACCACTTCTACCTTACCAAGAATTGCTGCAAAAGCGTGCGGCTGAGGGAGTTCGCAGTAACATCACAGCAGTTTTTAACGCGATCGCCACACAAAATCCCTATCCTGCAGAGTGGTTAGACAATTTGGCATGGAACCAAATAGTTCTCAAAGCCTTGTTTGTCGGCACTCCCCTGCATTCAATCCAAGGGCTTGATCAGCGTGCAAATCCAGAACTCGCCAGAATGCTCGTCGATTACGCCCACGAACGTTGGGCAGCTAAACGTTCAGTATTTCCTGAACTGTGGCGAATGGTTGGAAAATTTGCCGACTCCGCAATTATAGCAGACTTAGAGCGAGTCATCGCAGACCCTGATCCAGTTCAACAAGCAGCTGCTGCGCTTGCACTCTCCGATTGTCCCCAAAAACAAGCTCAAGCACTTCAAGCCAGATACCCAAACTTACAAGCCCTCATCCAAGCAGGACAGTTGACTTGGAATAGCTTAGCTTGTAGTGAGGTTAATAACCAATTAACAATTAACAATTAACAAATATGATGTTTATCGATCCTCACATTCACATGACTGCTCGCACAACTTACGATTACCTGATTATGCGGGAGTCGGGAATTGTTGCTGTGATTGAGCCTGCTTTCTGGTTAGGACAACCTCGTACTAGTGTCGGTTCATTCCAAGATTACTTCAGTAGCTTGGTTGGGTGGGAGCGGTTTCGCTCAGAGCAATTTGGTATAAAGCATTACTGTACGATTGGATTGAACTCGAAAGAGGCAAACAACGAAGCACTGGCGAGTGAAGTCATGGAACTGTTGCCTTTGTACGCTTGTAAAGAGGGTGTCGTTGCTATTGGTGAAATCGGCTACGACGACATGACTCCATCAGAAGACAAATACTTTCGTCTACAAATAGAACTGGCAAAAGAACTCGATATGCTGGTGTTAATTCATACGCCGCATCGGAATAAGAAAGCAGGCACAAGTCGCAGCATGGATGTCTGTATCGAACACGGGTTAGATCCATCACATGTGATTGTCGATCATAACAACGAAGAGACAGTACAATCCGTTTTGGATCGGGGCTTCTGGGCAGCGTTTACGATTTACCCAAATACCAAGATGGGAAATGCCCGGATGGGAGAAATTGTCCGCCAGTACGGTAGCGATCGCATCATTGTCGATAGTAGTGCTGATTGGGGGATAAGTGATCCGCTGGCTGTACCCAAAACTGCGCAACTGATGCGCGATCGAGGAATTCCATCCGCTCATGTACGAGCAGTCTGTTACGAGAATGCACTTTCAGCATACAGCCAAAGCGGTCAGATCAAAGAATCAGACTGGCTCAATCCATCACCCATAGATCAGCGACAGTTATTCAACGGTAATTCAGTTCTACGCGGACAAGAACCGATGATCGAGTCTACGCGAGAATACGCATTGATTGAGTAAATTTTAGTTTTTAATGGTTGATGGGAAAAAACAACCATTAACAGTTAACTATTAACCATTCCCCACTCCCCTGATTATGAACACAGCTATTTCCACAAATGATCGCTTATGGGCTTATCTTCAGATGATGCGACCTGCTAACATCGTCACTGCATGGGCAGATATTTTGGCTGGCTTCGCTATTTCCGGATGCATGACCTTGACAACGCA
>CAZZVG010000027.1:0-14800 GCA_964657295.1 Iningainema sp.
CAGCGGTTTTAGCAAGAAGACAGTTGTATGTAGCTATGACTCGCGCCCAGGAGCAACTGCATCTTTTTGGTTCGGGAAATGCGCCAATTTTGGATGAGTTGAGGCAGAGTCAATGTTTTGAAGTAATGGACTGTAAAACTCTCAAGTGAAGTAGCGATCGCGATCCCTATATTTTTCATGTAGAACTGGCTGGCGATCGCGCCTGGCAGTTGCGTAAGTCCTGATAGTGTTGAGTTGATTTGCCTCAAGGATTGAAAGCCATGACTGCTGAATGGAAAGGTATCACAAAATCAGAAGTACTTCGGGATGATGAAGCTGCGATCCGCCATAACCTTGCAGATGCTGCAAAAGCGTATAATTGGAAGAAAACTCTTGAAATTTTGAATAAGCGTCCAGACTTGATTAATGTAACTCGTCCTGATGGGCGCTCACTATACACTCCGCTCCATCAAGCTGCACATGGGAACGCACCAGTACAAGTAGTTCAGCAAATGATAGCAATGAGAGGATGGCGGACGTTAAAGAATGCTGATAATGAAAGACCAGTCGATATCGCCAGGAAAAAGGCACATCAGCATTTAATTGAGTTACTGGAGCCAGTTTACAAAATATATGTTTCCCAGGAAACGCTCGCTTCAATTCAAAAGCATTTCCATGCTATTATTCGTGGTCGGACAGATGATTTAGTTGAAAAGTCTGGTCTGAGGCTGCCAGAATTGGAACCGTTACTAGAGCTAGAGCAACCGCAAATGTGGTTTCCAATACCTGGGATGTATGGGGGATTTAGTTATTGGCTTAATGGTGAGGGGGAAAATGTAAAGTTGATTTCTGAGAGTTGGTGCCGTGTTGTTGGTGGCTCAGGTCAACGTCATGAGATTACAGGCAAAGGGGGTAAATTAGTTGATGAAGGCTTTGTTTAATCCGCTGTCGCTTGTCTGCTTTGATGTCGGCAAAATTATATTAGCATTTTCACCAAAGAGTGATGTAGTCGCGATCGCTATCCACAAGACTTGCAGTCCGTAGCAACGACGACGGTGCTGTGGCTCAGTTACTATGTAAGGATTGGCGAAAGCAAACGAACGTGAGTCCTGCGTATAAAGTTAGGTAATCGCTCTTCATCCGTGAGTTGCGCGTATAAATCATATTAAGTAAATGGGCGATCGCTACCCACCTACACACTCGATATTATATGAATGTACGGGCAAACCGAGTATTAAACAATGGAAATTAAAGGCACATACGGCATCGACAATAAATTAAACACGAAGTCACTCTCCAAAAAGGACGAAGTAAGAAACTCGCTCATCCAAATTAGAAGAAGTAAGGCTTGGGCAACGGTAAACATTTAAGATAGTGAAGTCAGATTTCTTGTTAGCTCACTTTAATCTGTAGAACTACCACTTGATTTTTGTTATTCCAACTGATCGATAAATTTCTGTACAACTGCTGTAATCCAGATGCTTGAATAAAAACACGGTTACTATAATTTAACATTGGAATTCCTAGAGTCTGAGCAGAATATAAAGTTAACGTTACATCCTTTAACTGCTGCCCAGAGATCTATGATTCACATTCAAAACACGCGGACATAATTTGATTCATAAAGTTAGGTTGTTGATTGGCTCAAAACCTTGAAATTACGTTAACTTTTGGTCAAGCTATGGTTCAAAATTTGGTCATGCAATGGGTAAAAGCACACTAGTAATTGCTCTTGGTCGCAAGGGAATATTACCCCCTTCCATTCCCGTTGTTCTTCAAGTTGCTGCTTGAGAGGGGGGAGTGAAAAGTTACGTCTACTGTTCCATAAATTATCTACTGCTTCACCCTGAGAAATGCTCGTGTAAAACCAGAAGCTCAACGACATAAGGCTTTCTTTTAGCTTGGCTGCATATGTTTTGTAAAACTTATTTACAGTTGAGTCAAGAGTCATTACATAGCGGCAAATCATAGGCTCAAGATTTTTTAAGCAACTACAGGATACCTATTCTGTGAGGTTTTGTGGTAATTTTCCTGTTTACTAGCCAATATATTTAACGTTCTATCTGTTAAAAAACGACACAGTTCTAATATTTTTATATTTGAGCCTATATAAGCTTACTATAAAACAGCTTCTGCATAGAATGATTTGCGTTACCTGACAATCAGTTCAGCTGTACGCTTTACTTCAGTAGAGGCAAAGTCAGTTTTAGGTAGTGTTGCCTATTAGACAAGGAGGTGAGTAACTTTTGTGGGGTCTAACGCGCAATCAATCTAAAAGTCCTCCATACAAATCTGAATTCATTCAGGTTCTGGAAAAATATCTCCGTGAAGCGGAGTGGACTAACCAAGAGTTGATGAATATAATTCCATCAACAAATTGAGGCGTTTGCTTCGGATGAAATGTCAATCAAGATTTAATAAACCCAATGTTGATTTGCGGTCAACATTGGGCTTACCATCACTGATTTGCGGTCGGTGATGGAAAATTTCAACTATTTACAACCAAAACCATGATAACCAAGATTCCAGAAAATTCATCGGTTGGAACTCATATTGACGTTCCAAAGGCAGGTAATGTGCCTAGTTCTCCATTGAGCCAGCAGCCAACACCCTACGATTACCTTGTACTACTTCCCTTGTTGATTACTGCTGTAACTCCGTTGATATTAGGGTTGCGGAAGAAACCATGTAATAAAGATGAGAGTTAACTTTCATTAGGGACGAAATAGTGTAAAACGTTCTAGGGTCGCTTGGATAGGTTAGTCGGAAAAGCGATCAACGTCCCTCGCTTTTCCGAGCCACCTCAGCTTAACTCAGATCTTGCACCTTCTCAATAAGGGGTAGATGGGCATTGTCCAACCAACCACACCATAGGCTTTTTGGGCTTTATTTTTCGCAATAAGACCTTGGTGCAAGATCTGAGTTAACCAAATACTCATTAGCAATCACTCAAAGCACGAGCAGATGCAGCAGAGCAATTACAGAAACAGCAGCAGCGCGAAGCAGAGCAGCAGCAGGAACTAAACAAGCAGATTCTAGAAGCCCAGTTCCGCCACCCACCCCTAACGAGGCATCGCAAAACACATCTGTCGTGCCAGCTTTCCCGTTTAATATTTATAAGCCAACGGAAAATGTGGCAAGACCGAAGTATACTGAACAACCTAATACTGAGAGAATAGAAATTCTAGAAGCCCAGTTCCGCCACCCCGACACCGAGGCATCACAGAACACATCTGTTCCGGAGTATTTGCCAGTTAATATTATAAAAGCCAAATGTTAGGACTTGTTGACAATCAATTCACGCAACAATAAGGGTTTCAGGCATTTAAATACTCACTTATGCTTCCAGACCCTGACAAATTTTGGGTCTGGTTACAAATGTTTTTAACGGTGCGCGTGGCATCAATCTGATCTCGCTGTCGTAGAATTTATGTTATACGACAAAAAAACAGCGCTTTGACCGTGTTTTCATAGTTAAAACTGGCTTTAACTCAAGAAATTCATGTCGTATAAGTTACTGATGGCTGTTTTTAGCAGCCCGACGGCTTACACACAAGTTTAATCGTTGAAAGCCTTGCCACACGTCGGTTTTTTCTTCTACTTTGGATCTGGTATCAGCTTGGCTATATTTGCCCCTTTTTAGTCTAAACACCAGTTTTGAATGAAAGACCAAAAAATAGTACAAAATACTCTGGTAAAGTTCCGACTCCAATTTTTATCGGAACTTTTTGGCTGGGGGTGGCGATCACTATCCCAAATCATTTTAAAAGCTGAAACGGTTGTCTCTTCGTACTTACAGGCTACTTTGCCCCTGGTGACAGCTTCCGTAACTTTACCCCGACAAACAGAGGGTGACGGAGAGTACTGAGGTGCGGGATGTAGCAGAAAATTTTATTCAAGCCAATGGCTATCAACCGCCAGTGCCAGGAATCGGATTTCTAGAATGCTGATTCTTGCGTGGAAAGGGACGCTGTAATAAATCTTAATAAAATTCGGAAACGCCTATGCGTTAAGCTTACAGAGCCTTTGGAAGAACAAGAAATAGGGATCGGGTTCTCTGCGTCGCCAACGTCTTTCTTCATACTCCGAACTAGCTCCAAACAAATCAAATTTTTCACTAGCTATTTGATACTTTCTCCTTAGGTTTCTTAGGTTTCTTTCTTCTTCTAAAAACTTATTTATAGATTCATAATATTCTAGCAAGTATTTTAATATTATTTCTTCGGTTCTTTCTCTCGTTACATAATATATCCCCTTGGGTAAATATCCTTTTTTGGCTCTTAGGTCACAGGGAATATTATCTTCGTTCCAATCCATTTTTTTGACAAAACTGTTGAAGTCTTGATAATTATATTTTTCGAGATCGTAACCATTTTCAATCCAAATTTGCTTTTGAATACTAAATCCAAACTTATTATTGCTTCCAGTTAACCAAAGTTTGTCTATTGTATTCAGGTCAAGAAGAGGAAAGTCTTTTAAATCTTCTCCAGTCAATACCTGGCTTCCTAGTCGATTAGCAATCCAAAGTATTATCCTTGTCGTTTCAAAATCAGCCTCCTTAAATTTATTCTGCTGAATAAATTCTTTTAGTGCAGTATAATCCACATCTACTTCTGATTCTTTATCACCATTAACAGGATTTTCAATGAGCGTAGAATGCATCTGAGTATCAGATACAAGCTGAATATTGAGTGGATATGAATGTAACTTTTTGGGTGGAACAACAGGTATTTTTGAATTTAACAATTTATGTGAATCCAACTGTTTTTTCAGTAGTTTAGGAGTCAATTGTTCTGAAATCCCCTGAATTTTAATTAGCGTACAACCAAGTTCGTGTGCAAATTCAATAGATTCTCCAGCCCATAGAGCATCATAAAAACCCACTGCAAATTCAATGGCGGCTCTATCCCCAACTGCCTGACTCATCCCAACAACATAATTGATATGTTGTGCGATCGCTCTGGCTTGAACTTCTGAATAGCAAGCATTAAGTACAACGCAATTGATCTGGTCAGCAAACAGCTTAAATAGTCTTGCTAGAGCAGCACCATCAACTAACTTAGCCTGCCCTGTTTCATTCTCAAATACTAAACCCTCTTGCCCTGCTCCATGTCCTGAAAAGTGAACAATATGTGGTTTGAAATCTAAAATAGAGCGATGAATATCTCGTAACTGGGCTGCTAGCGCTGACTTAATTTCAAACTGTTCGCGCTGTCTTGCTGCTCGCAAACCTTGTTCAATTTCACGCAACTCCTCGTCTAATCGTAATTGATTAGTACCAACAGGATTTGCTGCTAAAATTAGGATTCTCTGCTGCTGTTGACGAATCGTTATGGGAGCAACTATACTGGCTGAAGTTGCGGACGGTGATAAGAGTTTATTGGCAATAACTTCCAACTGGGAGTTTTCGGGGTTTTGTTTTCGTGCAGCGTCAATAAGGTCATTAAGCCATGCCTCTGATTCTGCGGTTTTGATTAATTCAAAGATAGTAAGATCTAAATTGCTATCTTTACTAATTTGATTTAAATTTTTGTCTAGCTCAAAATATAATAATTGCTCCAGCAATGACCGAGCAGGAAAAGCGCTAACTAAGGCATCTCGTATTTGTTTGCGCTGGTGAGGAGTTGGAGGAGTCGGCATAATTTCGCGCATCTCTTCTCCTAGGCGTAGCTGGCCGATGCCTTTGGGATTTGCCGATAAAAGCAAGATTTTGGGGTGTTCCTCTCCCGACCGCCGTCTTGTCATAGACAAGGCTTGCTGATCCAAGAGTTCGGCTTCAGCGTAGCGTTCAGTGGAACGATAGAGTTCAGCCAGTTTGTTGAGACTTTGGGCTACATCAGGGTGTTCCTCTCCCAAGCGCTCTTTAGCGGTTGATAAACATTGTTCATACCAAAGTAACGCCTGCTCATAGGCTCCTTGTCCTTGGTAAAATCTACCTAAGCCAACAAAAGGCCAGATTAAATCCTCATTGCTTAACCAATCTCGATCAACTGTAGCAGCTTCGGCAAGATGAGGAATGACAAGGCTAGCTTTAGCTATTTCTATCTGAGTGGATGTCTGGAAAATACTTTGTGCTGCTGCTACCATTGTTTGACAAAATCCGCGTTTGAGTTCATCGGCTGCGGTTAATTCTTCTACTCTGAGGTGCAGTAGTTCTCGAATGCGAGCGTGAATTTGGTAAGTGTCTTCCGCTACCTCTTGCAGTAGATATTGTTGAATTAAAATATTGCAGTGAGCTTTGATGTCAAATTCTAAATTACTAGCACTAGCTGCCGATTCTATCAAAGACCAAGGGATAGGAGTCTGGGCAAACAAGCTTAACAGACAAATCAATTTTTGCGTCTCGGGTTCTAAAGATTCCCAATTGAGTTTAAAGGCTGCTGCTACACCAGACTCACCTTCTGCTGCTTGCTTTCGCTGTAACTGTGCGAGGATGTCTGCTAGCATGGTACTCTCCCTGGCTTTCGGCTGAGTGCTGCTACTTGGTACAGTCCAATGGGTATGCAACCAACATACTGGCAAAGCTGCTTGGCAAACTCTAGTTGCCGTTCAATTAGTTCTTTTCCCAATAAATCTGCTAATAATTCTAGCGCTGCATCTAGTGATAATTCACCAAGTGGAAGTGAAGAATATGGCAAAATCCATTGGCATTGGCGACTGGTAATTAACACCTGAAACCGAGAACTTGGCGGTGGTAGATAGGGTTGAATTTCCTTCCAGTCTGTAACATTATCAAACACTAGCAATACCTTGCCCGATTGCCAGTTTTTCCAGCAATACTGAATTTGACCGTCAAGGCTTAATCCTTTAGGATTGAAGTTAGAGAAATGGATTATGCCAAATTCTGTCAACTGCGTCCCTAAGTCAATTCCTTTAGCATTCAACCAACAACACCCACCATTATAATTTGCTAAGTTCTCCCAAGAGTAGCGAATCGCTAATTCTGTTTTACCCACTCCCCCCTTACCAGTTACATCGGTAATCGCCACAATATCATTCTCCCGCAATAGCTGATGTAACTGTTCTAGCTTTTCCTCTCTACCAACAAATTTCTTGGCTTTGCTTTGAGGAATATTGTGCGGGATCTCAAAAGGGTTAAGATGGTGTTCTTCTTTGTCTCCATCCCAGCTGCGATAATACCAATAGGTGGGGATCTGTTTTTTTTCTAACCCTGCTAAGCCCTGCTTGACTTGTTCTGTAACGAGTTTCATATCTGGCGGAAAAATCTCCGCAGGTGCTTGTGCTAAAGCTTCCCGTACTGCTTGGGAAAAGTATCCTGTTTTATCGGGACTGACTTTGGCTTTCTCTCCATCTCTGGTTGCAAGCAGGACAAATTGTTGACTGTCTTGCCTTGGCTTACCACTATTAAATATCTTTCCACCTAAATTAGTTGGTCTGCCTGAGATATCTAAATATGAATTTGCACAAGCATCAATAATACAAATATGATTGCGAATTGTAAAGAAATCTGAGCTTAATAACTGTAGTAGTGTATTTAAATCTATATTCTGCCAATTTTGATAGGTAGCGTCAGCGCAAAGCAACCGCCGCTCGCGTTCCGATGTAATCAAGCCATGTCCCGCCCAAAAAATATAAAGTAAATCTCCTGACTTGAGCAACAGAAAATTATTAATGATGTAATCGAGACTTTGCAGAGTAGCCTCTACTACTGGTAACATACATTGCTGCAACAGTCCCTGATTTTCCTCTAGAGGCGACAAACACAGCCAGATATTTTCCAGAGGTACGCCCCGCTTCTGACACAGCCAATCAGCAAACTCCAAGGCATCATTTACTGGTCCTCCGCCTTTGACATTCCAGCTAGACTCTTGGTATCTTTCAATACCGACAATTAAACCATAAGTTCGTTTTGGCTGAGCGGTAAACTCCGTCATAGCAGCTATCTTGGGATAATTTCCATAATAAATTTCCAAGTTCTGTCATTCTCCCAGTAAGCACCATGCGAGCGTGGGAATGGTTGTTTGCTAATAACTTCCTCATCTCTGACTTTAGAAAAGATTTTACCTCCTTTGTAGCTAAGGAGATCTCGTAAATCGTAGATATTCAACCATTCTGGAAAATATTCTGGTAGTGGCTGACCGAATTCTAAACTACAAAGAGCATTAATCTCATACAAAAACGGTGCTTGAGAACCAACTGTCACTAAATGCGCTACTTGAAGTAAAGGTTGTTCTACCATTAAATCTACACAGGCAATACCACCCAAGCTATGAGCAAGTAATACTACTGGTGGTTCTGCTTGTTCGATTGTTTGCTTAATAAAGTTACGGATTTTCTCACCTCGTGCTTGATACAGTAGGAGATCACTTGGCAGGGGCGAAATTTTATTTGTCACAGCCCCCCGTTTTCTTACCAGATAACTTGTGCCAATAGGTAGCGCTAATCTCGCCATTTGTCCTAACACCCAATTCCCCAATCCTAACTCTGTCTCAACTAACGCCAAACTAAGTAATTCCACTAGTCGATCTCGCAACTTAACGTTAGTCAGAACGGGCGGATATTTTTCTTGCTCTTCGCAAATCAGCATTGCTTGGGCTACGAGCGCTCTGGCAATAGCATTGCTGTATTCACCTAAAGATTCTGCCGATATATTTTGCCATAGTTCATTATATGCATCAGAGCGGATAATTGCCTCTCGTGCCTCATCAAATACCTCTGCAATTCCCGCTTCTGCCAGTTTAACTTGTAGTTCGCCCCTAAGAATCAGGCGATCAACACGAGAACGTAATTCATCACCCGGACTGTCAGCAAAAGGGTTATTACTTCCCTCTTCGTTAGTTTTTAGTGACAGCAGCTGCAATTCATACAACGGTTCGCGGTATAAATGCGCCCAAAGAAGAACTTCTCTGTCCTCTTCCTCTGCCATATTAAGTGCCAGGGTTTCATCATATCTGGGAACAGATGCGCCATTGGCACCCAAGCTCGCTCCTAGTTCGTCTCCCCAAAGACAGGGTATAACTTTGATATCAAGACGTTGTGCGCGAATCTTTTTCTCAATCGTTTTAAAAGTTGCCTCGTATTCGTGCCCACGCACTCCTATACCATGTACGAATATTACGCTTGCCATTACCTTTTCATGTACGGGTTAAGTTATAAAATAGCCTGTCTTGGGGTGAAATGAGCAGTGGTGCAGAAAGTTACGCTAAGGAATTGATCGCCCAATTTCAATATCCTGATCATCTGTCAGAAAACTGTACCAATTGAAGCCTCTAAAAATTACGGGCTTCAAACCCTTGCGATGCCGTACAAAAAAGCTGTGCCAATTGAAGTTTAGGCTATTTGGTACTTTGAACACGGCACTGGACACCTGCGGATTGAGGTGCAAATGTAACCAGACCCAAAATTTGTCAGGGTCTGGAAGCATAAGCGAGGATTTTAGTGTCTGAAACCCTGATTATTGCGTGGGTTAATTATCAGGAAGTCCTAACATAGGAAGCATAACTTGTCCTATGACGCAAAATGGAACCATAAACCATCTGTAGGTGCTGAAATTTTTTCTGGGTTCAGTAATGCTTATGTAGCTTTTCAGTCTCGATGACATTTGGGCATAAAAACGAAATATATCAATACATCAAAGCAACTAAAGTTGAAAAATTTTACGTAGTGCCTACTTCATCCACAATCGTCAAGCAAGCAATGTTTTAACTGTGAAGGTTAAGAATAGATTATCAAAAAACCATGGGGGAACTTTAACAAAAATTAATTGTCTAATTTATGACTAAGGCTCATGGTTGTTATAACTGAAGAATTATCGGGAAATTCACCACTATTTTTGGCTAATTTAATCGACATTTCAATCAAAAAAGCAGCAAGGTTAGCTGTAGGACGTCCTTGAGACGCAGCCCATACTTCTAAATCTTCTAAAACGCTATCCGGCAACGTAACGTTAATTCTTTTGCTCACTCTAAATGCTACCAGTATGTATCAACTAAATGCTCTGTATCTAATCAGTCAGGTTAAATTTAGATAATTTACATCATATTTACATCATTATAGATATATAAAAGATACTAGAATCTGTCAAGTCAAAGAATGTGTGTGTTGTGTAATGATGGGGTGCAACCATGATGACACAAGAAGAATTCAACCAATGGTGTGTAAACCAAAGTCTTTCAAATCAAGCTCTGATTGAGATTGAAAAAATTCGCATTGCTCCTCCATCTCGTAGAGTAGGAAGTCGGGGTAAAAATGTTTCGGGGCGTTATCCTTCCCGGAAGATGGGTGCGATAATTCAGTTCGAGTCTCATAAAGTCGAACTTCCTTTTATCTATCAGTTAGAACATGGAGAAGATGTTTTAGAATATTATGACCAACCGCCTCCTTTTAAAATTCAATACAGTTCAGCGACAGGGCGCAATTTAGGTGTAATAATTACTCCAGATTTTTTTGTGATTAGGTCTCATAGTGCAGGTTGGGTCGAGTGTAAGACAGAAAGAGAGTTAGAAAAATTAGCACAAAAAAGTCCTCACCGCTATCAACTTGATATTAACAATAAATGGCAATCACCACCTGGGTTATATTATGCCCAACAGTTAAATTTCGTTGTAAACAATTAGCTGAATTTATGGCTAGTACTGAAGCAGAAGAAGCTCTACTCGCACAACGTTTAAGAGATTTACAAACGCGTGAAGTCTTTCAAGTAATGGAAGGCGGTCTACCAAATGTTAATGCTTACAGCAGCTTGCAAAACATTGAATTATATGATCCAGACACCCAACAGAATGAGATGATAACAACACTAGAGAAAGAATCTATTAACCAAGGAAAATTGCAAATATTTGATAAATATTAGGTATGAATATATGGAAAGCTGCCAACGATTCCCATCTGAATATCATACGGCTTCTGCATCAGAAAAACTCGCTTATTATGACTCGTATACAATGGCGCATCCTTATTTAGATAAAGCTTTTGAAACTCTCAAGCCAATTATAGATGATTGTGGAGATTCACGAATTATTTTTATTGTTGGACCAACAGGAGTAGGCAAAACAAAATTACGTTTACTAATCGAAAAATGGATAATAGAATCATCTTTGACTTTATTAAAGTCTAACAAAGGCTGTATTCCTATTGCTAGTATTGAAGCACGTTTATTTTCTGGAGGTTTATTCAATTTTAAAGATCATCTTAAACGTTGTTTATATGCGCTCGCAGAAGCACCAGAGCTAATTCAAAATAAAATAAATTATGGGACTTCAAGTGTATATCATAACCCGGATGGTCAATTAATAGTTAAACCAGCAATTTTAGAGACTGAATTAGGATGGGCGCTAGAGCAAGCTTTAAAACAAAGAAAGCCAAAAATCTTTTTTATTGATGAAGCGCATCATTTACTAGCTGTAGCTAGTGGACGAAAACTAACTGATGTACCTGAGGCAATTAAATCATTAGCAAATATTACTCAAGTTTTACATGGACTAATTGGTACTTATGATTTACTTACTCTCCATGATATAGGAGACCAATTAAGTCGCCGTAGTATTTACGTTCATTTGCCTCGTTATAATGCCGAATTTCAAGAAGATAGAGAAATTTGGCACTCAGTAATTTGGAATTTCCAGTGCCAAATACCAACAAGAGAACCACCCGATTTTTTATTGCATTGGGAGTATTTGTATTCACGTAGTCTAGGATGTGTTGGTATCCTCAAAAATTGGTCAAGAAATGCTCTTGGAGAAGCATTAAATGAAAATGCTTCTACTGTTACACTCAAACATTTAGAACACAGAGCTTTATCAGTTAGTCAATGTCGCAATATTCTCAAACATATTAAACAAGGAGAAGCTAGATATGCAGAAATTGAAGGAAAAATAGAAGAACTATATCAAGACTTAGGTTTACGCCGTCCCCCTATATCCAAACAAAATTATGCCTCACAATCTGAAATAAAATCCCAAGATATTGAACCAAAAAAACGAAAAAAATCAGTTGGGACTCGTAAGCCTACACGAGATTCAATCGGGAGAGAAAATGCAGTCTGATAACTTAACCTTGTATCCAAGTTATGACTTACATACTCCGGATATTGGAGAACGTAGTGTTTTATATTCTTTAAACCCAATTAATGTTGGAGCTATTGAATGTGAAAGTTTAACGAGTTATCTTATTCGTTTGGCTGAGGTTCATTGCGTTACACCAGGTAAATTAATTAAGTATAAAATCTATCCAATTTTTTGGGGGCAGAATGATTTATCTAGCTCTGATAAGGGTATTATTGGTAGGACTTTTACAAATCGTTCTCATATCAAGTTACTAAATTTTAGCGGTTGGTATACATCTAAACTACTTGAATCTCTAGAAATTCTCACTTCACGTAGTGATTTAACATGTCTAACTATGATGTGTTGGCATGAATTAATAACTTATGTTTATTTAACTCGTGACTACAAAGCCTGGTGTCCTTTATGCTATAGCTATTGGGAGCAAAATCAATTATCTATATACGAACCATTAATTTGGTCTTTTGAACCAGTAGCAATATGCTTTCAACATCATTATCCTCTAATTACCCAA
This sequence comes from Iningainema sp., assembly GCA_964657295.1. Taxonomy (GTDB): domain Bacteria; phylum Cyanobacteriota; class Cyanobacteriia; order Cyanobacteriales; family Nostocaceae; genus Rhizonema. The sequence continues at coordinate 12,517 of CAZZVG010000027.1, forward strand.
TGTCTTCATTGTAATCAGAAATTACCTATTATAGCTCCTAACTCACGTCCTGGGTATTGTAATCACTGTGGAGAATGGCTAGGATATTTCGATAAATATCACATGGAATCACTTACTTTATATCACTCAGAAATCGCATTACAATCAGAACTCATTAAAATCCTTGGCTCATTAATCGCATTTAACAGTAAAGTACATGAAGATAAAAACCGGAGATTTTACCGACAAATTATTTCATATTTTCAACTGAAAGAATTAGAAAGCCTAGAATTATCAAACACTCAAATTCCTCAGAAACGAGTACACAAATCTATGAGCTACATAAAACATACTATTGAAGATTTCTGGAAACTCTCATCTGGACTAGCTTAAAAAAATGCTTCAAACTCTTAGAGATGGCGTTGCACTTCATATTATCCCATTAATTATATTTTTGATTTACAAAATTGTTTTTTTGGAACCATAATTTGTCCGATAGCTGATTGGAAGCATAAAATGTCCTTTACTGCCAAGTTATCGTTCCAGTGACATGCATTTCAATGCATTAAATTCCAAAATAGATCCTGCAAGGATTTGAGACATTGGAAGTATAATGTTGCCGGAAACAATTGGAAGCATAAGCGTGCCAAACGGCAATATTATCCTTCCACTGACAATGGTAGGCGTTTTGGGCTTAGCGTACATTCCTGTTCCATTGCTACTCAAGGGCGTAATATGAATGCTTATCTGTTTGATATTTGGCAGAGCCAAGCGGGGTCGTCAACCTGGGGGGTTCTGCCAAAAACGCTATAACCTAGACAGGTAAATACTTACAGCGTTTGAATACTTGAAGTAAATAATAATTTATTTCAATAAGCGAGGCTGTAATCGACCTATTTTTCAGGTTTGCCAAAACCTGTCCTGGAGCGCTTACCTTGTAAAGGTTTCAGAGAGCCGACTCGCGCCGACTGCGTTAAGTCGGATTAGTTGGAAACAATTCGCATTTAGATTTAGGACTACCTACATATTTACTCGCGCCGACTGCGTTAAGTCGGATTAGTTGGAAACTTCTAGTAAGTAAATGGGATTGCTAAGCATATGATTAGCAACTCGCGCCGACTGCGTTAAGTCGGATTAGTTGGAAACATCCACTACGCACCATTTCCCGCAGCTGCTCCGCAGCTCGCGCCGACTGCGTTAAGTCGGATTAGGCGTAAGAGTAGCGAAGACACATTTTGCCGCCATGCACCTGCGAAAACCCTTACTGTAAAAGAGCTACAGAAATAAAACGGCTCTTTTCCTCAAAAAATGGAGACTAAGCTTGTTTTGGCTGTACCAATTGAAGTCTACGTTATTTGGCACAGTGTTTTTGAATGTAGCCACAGGGGTTCCAAGCTCTAAAAATTAGAGGGGTTCAAATGGTACGGCTCAAGGTTGCAAATATGGTCTACCAAATCCCAATTTTTAAATTGAAGTCATTTTTTTTGATGAAACATAGTCTCAGTAAGATTTCCAGACGACGTATGGCGGCAAAATGCGTCTTGGCTACTTTTACCCCATATTCTGCTCAAACATGGGGCAAATATAGCCAAGCTGATACCAGATCCAAAGTAGAAGAAAAAACCGACGTGTGGCAAGGCTTTCAACGATTAAACTTGTGTGTAAGCCGTCGGGCTGCTAAAAACAGCCATCAGTAACTTATACGACATGAATTTCTTGAGTTAAAGCCAGTTTAAACTATGAAAACACGGTCAAAGCGCTGTTTTTTTGTCGTTTAACATAAATTCTACGACAGCAAGATGTCTATTGATGCCACGCGCACTATTAAAACCTTTTTTAAGCTTGAAAGCCTTGTAGTGTAAGGGTTTTACTGGCTACTTTGGATCTGGTGACAGCTTGGCTATGTTTGCCCCCAATACGTTCACATGCATCTTTTATAGCAATCGCCAAGGCGATTAAGACATATACTAGAAGGAGTCCCTTTTTCGGTACAGCGATCGCTTTGACCTATTATGCCCAAACCTTACAGTTACGATATAAGTCAAAAGGTCATCCAAGCCATTGAACTCGATGGACTGAAGAAAAGTGATCTTGTCTTCTATTCAACATAAGTCGCAATACCATAGATTTATGGCTGAAACGACAAGCTGAAACAGGTGACTTCCAAGCATTGCCCAATCAGCCTCCAGGTAATGGTCACAAGATCACTGACTGGGAAAAGTTTCGCTATGAACGCTCTTTCGCACGGGGATAAAACCCACTTTCGTGATGGCAAAACTTTGGGACGATCAAATTAGCGATGCCT
>CAZZVG010000028.1:0-14779 GCA_964657295.1 Iningainema sp.
TCTAGATTGTGTCCGTCAATTGGACCCATGTAGGTGAAGCCCAGTTCCTCAAAAACCGCTCCCACCTTCGGCACCGCCAAGCGTTTGATACCTTGCTTAAGACAATTTAACTCTGGCACAAGAGAATCCATATGCGTTATTGTTTCAAATTGTTCCTCCAGTTTTTTGAGCAACTGTACTGGGCCGCTGAACCGCAGTTGATTGAGGTGACTAGAAAGCGCACCCACGTTGGGCGAAATCGACATTTCATTATCGTTCAGTACTACCAACAAGTTAGTTTTGGGCAAATAACCTGCATGGTTAATCGCTTCTAAAGCCATACCGCCTGTGAGCGCTCCATCCCCAATCACTGCTACCACTTTGAAGTTTTCCCCTTTCATATCTCTGGCTAGAGCCATACCTAAAGCCGCAGAGATACTGGTGGAAGCGTGACCTGCTCCAAAATGGTCGAACGGGTTTTCGCATCGCTTGAGATAGCCAGCAACACCACCCTTTTGCCGCAGTGTATGAAAGCGACCGTATCGTCCAGTGATCAGCTTATGTGGATAGGCTTGATGACCAACATCCCAAATGACTTTATCACGATTCAGGTCTAAAGTCTGGTATAATCCTAAAGTTAATTCCACTACACCCAGACCTGGACCGAGATGACCGCCACTGATAGCCACTGTTTGTAAGTGCTTTTCGCGAATTTGACTTGCAATGTCTTGTAGTTGTGGAATTGATAGACCGTGCAACTGATTTGGATGTGTAACTTGGCTCAGAGCCATAAAAAGGTTCCTCTTTTAAGTAGAATGTGCTAATTCTAAAAGCAGCTTTATTGAAGCCGTCAGGTAGATAAGTTACCTTCAGCATTTGTTAACTTTGAGTCACAGTTTTTTCGTTAATCCTAAAGTGAGGGAGAAAGTTTATATCTGCCCATTAACTCAATACCTTTCAGTTACTCTTAACTTGCACCTAGCCGTACAAACCAAGAGAAAGTCAAAACATCGATGATAAAGATACCTTCTTTTTATCAGTTTTTATCACTAAATCAAGGGTACTGGGTTTCATACTGAGTGATGAAATATTCATCAACTTTTCTTGGTGCAAGATGTGAGGTTAGGAATAATGTGAGGTAAGTTAGATCTGAAGCGTTATTTAGATTCTCGTGCCATAACCCTACCTACACAAGTTTCAGTTTTTAGCTCATTATGAAGAGTATTGCCCTACCAGAAAATGTTTTACTGCTTCCGAAGAGTTTGGTTTTACTGGTTCATACTCATTTGAATTATTAGCTCCTTCCAATCCTTCTTTTACAAGTTGGTCATGTTCAGCCAAGTAAAGCCCATGTAATCCAGAAATCAGATAAACAAAATCCTCTCTATGGTTAGTTTCACTAAAAGGCTCAACCAAGTCTTTAGCTTTCTTAAAGTACTCGTCCCGTTCACGGTAAGCATCATAAAAGTAGTGAACATAGGAGACAACCGCATTCAAAAACTGTCGATATCCCAACTCATATCGAGCAAACAAATCTGCTTCTTTGTGCGGGTAATTCAAAGCCTGAGCTAACATTCTTGCGCCTAATCTACCTCCATTCATTGCCAAAAACACGCCTGTTGAAAACAAAGGATCAACAAACCCAGCAGCATCACCCACTATTAAAAACCCATTACCATAAAACTTTTTACACTGATAAGACCAATCACGAATTGTCCGGACTTGTTCAATCTGCTTTGCATCCTGCAAAAGCGTTTTGGTACCTATACTTTCCTTTATCCCCTCCAGATATCTCGACTCTGCGTCTTTGCTATCGTAACTCTTTAAACTTTCTATTGTTGTGACCAATCCCACACTGGTTTTGTCATTTTGAAGAGGAATAAACCAAAGCCAACCTTTTGATGTATGTTCAATATGAATGTTTCCCGCTTTTCTACCTTCCAGTCGTTTAGCTCCCTCATAATAGCTCCAAAAAGCTACATTTTTTAATTTGGTATCGTGCTCAATCATATTTAAAGAATTCCCAAACAAAGCTGACTGACCAGTGGCATCGACAACGTAACGAGCACGGACTTCACCAACATGACTCTCAGAATTTTGATACTTGACTCCAATACACCGTTCATTTTCAAAAAGGACTTCAGTCACTCGATGTTTTTCCCAAACCTCAACTCCTATACTTTCTGCATGTCTTAAAAGTAGATTGTCAAATTCAGCCCTATATACCTGGTAAGTATATCCTTGTTTGTCTGTGCCAGGAAAATCACACCAATCAAAGTGCCAAGGTTCACGTACATTTCCCCAAATAAATGAGCCTCCATACTTTTTGGTAAAACCATATGCATCCACTTTTTCAAGTACGCCTAGCTCTTTAAGAATTGGCACTGCACCATAAACAAGCGATTCACCAATATGATAACGAGGAAATGTTTCTTTCTCTAAAATCAAAACTCGTCGATTTTGTTTTGCCAGCAGCGTCGCCAGCGTTGAACCAGCAGGACCAGCGCCCACAACGACTACATCATATTCTGCCTTTGCCATGATTACTTACTTCTTGTTACTAACATTTTGAATTGATAATCCCAGGATAGGGTGGTGTGCGGATTACAACAGATGTGCAGCTTTCACTAATGCACCAACTACACTAGTAGTTGTGTAAATGCTGTTGTGATCGAAAATAATAGTTCCTTCAAACCTCTTATTGTCTCCTTCTTCAATCTCGTCGTAATATCTCCAATTTGGAAATTGATTTGGGTTTCGCTCAAAGGGAAAGGGTATTCGTAGGTAAGCACAAGGTGACCAAGTTCCATTTGGCTTTTGTTGTTCCAGCAACCAATGTATTGCAGAGGCTCTAGCAGCTTTAACCTCTGGATTGTCTGCGTTTAATACCAATATCCGCAAGCACCATGCAGTCGCAAAGGTCGAGCCGTTTGGATGCTTGGCAGTTGCGACAAATCCTTGAAGACTTAGACGCTTCAATGCCCATGCTACTGCGCGATCAATGCTGGACTGGTCAATACCTTGCCCAGAAGCCGCCAATGCCTCTACCGCTAATCCTGTAGTGTATTCATTGTCACACCACCAATAACCTTCCCAGTACCCCTCAGGTGTTTGAGTTGCTATCAAGAAATCATGCAAACGTGGGCGTAACTCTGGTAACGCAGCAGCTGATGCACTCACGCACACATGAGAGGTGCTACACCAACCTGCAAACGAAACCTCAGATAAATCAGGAACCTTAATATAGGCTCGAATCGGTTCAAAAGAGAAGGTTGCTAGCCCACCATCAGGCTGTAGATGGGTGGCAAGAGCTGCCGTCGCTTGTTTTGCCCGTTCCGAATTGCTAGCACCAACTATCTCTGCTAATTTTAATGCCCAGCTTGTCGTGTCCCCATCTGCACAAAGGATGTAGTTATAACCCCACTCACCTGTAGAACGGTGGTTGCGGGTTTCAAGCAGTGCCCAAGCTCGTTTGAGAGCCTCAGGAATGCGGGCGTCAGGCACTATAGCCAACATGGTCCCGACAAAAGCGGTCACCCACTCATCAGCAATGCTAGCAGCCTGAGGGAAATTATAGTCTTCCCACCACCCCTCTGGGTTTTTTGCTTCCAACAGAAATGTCACTGCTGTGTTAATGGATCTATTCAACTGGTCTACTGAGATTTGCTTATTGTGGCTAACAGCTTTTTCTAGAGGTTGTGACACCATACTTTTTTACCTCAATACACAATGAATGACTATTCATGAGAAAAATAACTTAACAACTGTCTTGCGTCAGCGGTTTCCAATGGTGCCAAGGCCATTGGACCTATGTATTTACTTAAGTAAGGTGAGAAAACCTCATAAATCAGTGTGAGAGGCTTTCCTTCATGCCAGAAGAAGTAGTGGCGACCCCAAAAACCATCCTTTTGTGCAAAAGCTGACTGTAGTGCAGCTGATTTACCGTAATAAATTGCCAGAACTTCTCGGTACAACTCTGTACGTTTGCGAGATAGACTAGCCCAAATTGGTAAACTCCGATTATGTAAATACTTATCTACATAATTGGCATTCCACCATGAGGTAGCATACGCTAATCGCTGGCCAGAAGTTGTACGCAGCCACACCTGTCGCCGCAATCGCGGTCCCGGTAATAATTGGATCTCCTCTGGGGCACCATCTAAATCCATCCCAATATCAGACATCTCGATTAAATCGACTTCCGTCCGTTCACCTGTTAGAAGTTGAAGGTGTCGCGTTGGGGAACCATCTCCAAGAAGTAGCATTTGCCACATCGGTGCCAGCTGGGTGTGGGGTAAGCCTTGTTGAACTATTTCCTCTCCCCCTTGCCAAAGGGGCATTAAGCAGTGCCATGTTTTGTTGCAAGCAATTGCTGAAGTCATTTTTTTCCTGAAATTAGTTGGACAGAGTTAAAAGAGTGTTAATTACCTACTTAACCCAGAATTAAAAATTGAAAGACCCGACAATCATTCCAAAAAGTAACAGAAAGCCAATCCAGACATTCTGACCAAACATTTGACTGTAGGCAGTATGAGGAAGCTTTTGGTCAAACAGTCGCACACACTGCCAAATCCAGATTTGAGTTGCAACAAACAAAGTCATCCAAAAGCTAAGTTGCAACTGCATAAGAAAGCCTAGCCAGCCTAGCAGTATGGTAGTGCCAGTAAAGAAAATACCAACGGCAATAGGTGCGTATTCACCAAAGAACAGAGCACTGGAGTTGACACCAATCCGCCGATCATCGTCGCGGTCAGACATGGCATAAATCGTGTCAAATCCCAAAGTCCAAAGTACGGTCGCGCCCCACAGCAGCCAAGTGGAAAACTCTAAGCGATCGCTGACTGCACTCCAGCTAACCAAAACTGCAAAACCCCAGGCAATCGCCAGCACTAGCTGGGGTACTGGAAATACCCGCTTTACCGATGGATATAACACAATCACCGGTACTGCCGCTACTAACAACCAGAACGAAAGCGGATTGAGATAAAGGGCAAGAATCACAGTGCAGACCAAAGATATCAAGGCGACAACAATGCCGACTTTAACAGACAGGGCACGGGAAGCTAAAGGGCGCTGTTGGGTTCTTAGCACTTGTGGATCGATATCCCGATCCCACAAATCATTGATCACGCACCCAGCTGCACTACTGGCTAAACTAATTAAAATGATGACGCTGACAAGTGGTACTGGTGGCGTTGCCCGTGCTGCCAAAAATACAGCCCACAGGGCAGGAATCATTAAAATTAACCGTCCTGTCGGCTTGTCCCATCTTAGAAGCCGAATAATCACTAGCCAGATGGGTTCTCGTACTGGAAATTCTTGTTGGGTAAGCATTAGTTGGGAAGACTGAATTTAGACAAATGTAATGGCTATCAACTCTCAAGAAACACCAGTCAGCATTTGACTGCAAGTTGATGAATCTTACTCATTGAGCGCTACGTTCTTGTAGAGAACGATTGCTAAAAATTTCGCCCATTGCTTGTAAAAGGACTTGCGCCAAAATATCGGGTCGGAAAAGCGCTGTAGGGGGCTTAAGCATGTGAGCCACTTCTCCAAACGTCCGATACACCTCGGGATGGTTTACTCCAAGTCGCAGCACCCGGTCCAGGTATTGATGCTTGAGTCGGGTCATCCCATTAGGCTGCCCGCCCTCCGTAGTCGTCCAACGCAAATCCGCTCCAGTTGCCATCAGCCAGGGGGTGGCGTTCACTTGCGCTAGTCGTTTCTGAAAACGCTGGGAAAGACCTATCAGGCTGCCTTTATTAGCTTTCAATTGCTGGTGCATACACTCGTTCAAGGTTAACGCACCAAAAGCAGCAGCGGTCATACCCTGACCATAGATGGGATTGAAGGCACACACCGCGTCCCCGAGAACAACTAAACCTTCCGGGAGTCTGGATAGTTTCTCATAGTGACGCAAGCGATTTTCTGTACCTCGGTAGCTATAGATTGGCGAGAGAGGTTTAGCATACCTTATCGTTTCGTAGAGGATAGGACTCCGCAAACTACGCGCAAAGGAAAGAAAGCCAGCTTCATTGTTGGGTGGATAGTCTCGACCTATACCCTGCAAAGTGACCAGCCAACGGTTACCCTCTATTGGATAAAGATATCCAGCGCGCTGATGATCCGGTGGTTTTGCCACCACCGACAGCCCTTGCCAGTCAGCAGAGAAGCTTTCGGGACGCTGATACCACTGGGTGGCATAACCCAAGAAAGGGTTAATGACGGTTTCTTGGGGTGATTCGTAACCTAGGGTCATTAACCACTTGGGCAGAGAGGATCTGCGACCAGAAGTATCCACAACTAAAGCTGTAGCTAACTCCTTTAGATAGGGCTGAGTCGCTTGATCGGCTTGGGAGCCAAAGCACAGCCGTACCCGGGTCACCTTGGATTTATTATCGTCAGTTAACAGATCCGTTATCTGACAGTTTTCGAGAAATTGCAGATTGTTGCAAGCAGTTAGACGACGGCGGAGCGCCCAATCTATCAGGTGGCGGCTACAGGTGAGGCTATTCAAGCCTGAAGGAAAGCGGGGTGCCCAACCCCAACTACCAAGCATTGACCAGTCGTCAATCCAATCAATGGGAGACGCACCAGCCGCAGTTAATTCTTCTTCTAGACCCGGAAACAGCTGCTCTAGAATCCGCAGTCCCTGAGCTAGCAACACATGGATATGGCTAGCCTGAGGCACTCCCGGACGCGGTTCTGGTTGCTCTGGAAAGCGATCGCGCTCAACAATCGTCACCAAATCAAAGTGGTTAACTAACACTCGTGCTGCCAGCAGTCCGGCTATACTGCCACCTATGACCACGGCATGGCTACCAGTGTTGATTTCTAGTTTTGGCTCGACAGATATAGACATAGACTTTTCCCACTTAAGTAACAGAAACGACCTTTATATGGGCGAGTAAAAAGTTGCATTTATTTGAAAGAAAGCTGTCATATTTAAATCAGATCCTTCTATTTATCTAGTGGGTTTTACCTTTGTTAGTTTATGCAGTTATCGGAAAGAAAGCTGTCATACTTAAATCAGATCGGGAGCATCCCTTTTTTGCAAAAACATTAAATAGCAAGTTGACCATTAAGGTAGGCGATCGCGAAATTGTAGTATGTACAGCACACAGAATTGCTGCGATTTCTTTTACTGCTGCTTGTAACCGTTCTTTTTATTCGGGGGTCATAGCTGTGCTTTAAGTCATTGTTGTATTCTCCCCATGCTACACTCATGAACTGCTATTTCTGCAAAAATGGAATGCTCCCAATCAGATCCTTCTATTTATCTAGTGGGTTTTACCTTTGTTGGTTTATGCAGTTATCGGAAAGAAAGATGGAAATAAGAGTAGACCGTTTGCCAAGGTGACACCATTAATTTTTTATTTATAAACCGCTCTTTGGCTAACTGTCAAAGCATTTCAACTATATTTCATCATATGCATTATCGAATAAGCGCATAAAGTGATTTCATTTTTACCCACTAAGTATATAGCCCACATTCCGCACCCTAAAGTGTCACACAACGAATTTTGGACGTTTGAAGATTTGGGATCGGCGAGCGCCATCTCAAATTCCCCTTTGTTTTATAAAATGCAGCCTTAAGCTGGGGATAAAAGCTGTTTGATGAAATGAGAGTCTGTTTGATAAAAGCACTCAATGGTATCCCTGCAATCACTTTCCCAAAAATTATGTTTTCTACCTCGATTTTTGTCAATTCTTTAAGTCATATTACTTACTGTCAAAGGCACCATAACCTTAAACTGTTACGGATGTACGTAAGTTACTCAATCGAATTCCTGACCCAGATTTAGACCTGTGGGTTTCACAATTCACAAATTCCAGTATTCGCGTCTTATCATTTGACAACTAAACTCTGAATTTCAACTTTCTCGGTGGAGGAGACATGGTTAGAATCCTTGCAATTGTTGGCATGCCCGGTTCAGGAAAAAGTGTTGTAGCTAGCTACTTAAAAAATAATGGCTTTCCGATAATTCGTTTTGGGGAAATTATCATCCGTGAAGTAGAAAAACGGGTTTTACCAATAACACCACAAAACGAACAAATGGTCAGGGAAGAACTTAGAGAAGAATATGGAATGGATGTCTGTGCTCAACTGTCCTTACCACTCATTAAATCAAAGCTCTTGTCGCATGAATTAGTTGTGATTGATGGTCTATATAGTTTTAGCGAGTATAAAACTCTCAAAAAAGAGTTTCACGATGAATTATTAGTTTTAGCAATTTTCACTCCTAAAGCTCTGAGGTATGCACGCCTAACTCTAAGGCAGGAAAGACCTTTAACAATTGCAGAGGCCGAGAGAAGAGATTACAAGGAAATTGAGAAAATTGAAAAAGGAGGTCCAATTGCTTTGGCGGACTTAACCATAATTAATGATGGCAGCCAGTACCAGTTACATAGAAAGTTAGAAGAATTACTGGCTGAAATATTACAAACGGTTTCTTCTCTAGCAGCAGCCAGTTTATAATATTTCTCTAACAGTCCACAGAAATCAAGAAAAGTCGTAAGACGGTTAGAACTAAGCATCAATTATTGTATCGGGAATCTTACTAACATGAAAGCATTATCTCTCCTTGGCTCGACAGGCTCTATTGGTACCCAAACTCTGGATATTGTTAACCAGTATCCCAACGAGTTTCGGATTGTGGGATTGGCAGCTGGACGGAATATAGAATTGCTAGCTCAACAAATTCGTGAGTTTAGACCTGCGATTGTAGCTATTGGTGAAATACAGAAGTTGCCGGAGTTAAAAGAGGCGATCGCTGACCTTGACCCCCAACCAATTTTAGTTGGAGGTGAAGCTGGAGTCATTGAGGTTGCCTGCTACGCTGATGCTGAAGTTACAGTAACTGGGATTGTAGGTTGTGCAGGTCTATTACCTACAATTGCAGCAATTAAGGCCGGCAAAGACATTGCTTTGGCAAACAAGGAAACTTTGATTGCCGGGGGGCCAGTGGTCTTGCCTCTTGTGCAGCAGCATGGTGTGAAACTGTTACCTGCTGATTCAGAGCATTCGGCGATTTTTCAGTGTTTACAAGGAGTGCCAAACGGAGGACTGCGGAGGTTGATACTGACTGCTTCAGGGGGAGCATTCCGGGATTGGTCAGTTGAGAAGTTATCAACAGTGACTGTTGCTGATGCTTTAAAGCATCCCAACTGGTCAATGGGTCGTAAAATTACAGTCGATTCAGCAACTATGATGAATAAGGGATTGGAGGTCATTGAGGCTCATTGGCTTTTTGGCATTGACTATGACCATATTGAAATTGTCATACATCCCCAGAGCATTATCCATTCTTTGATCGAACTGCAAGATACGTCAGTAATGGGACAACTAGGCTGGCCCGATATGCGTTTGCCGCTGCTGTATGCTTTGTCTTGGCCAAAGCGAATTTACACCGCTTGGTCGCAGTTAGATTTGATTAAGGTAGGTGAGCTAACTTTTCGTGCCCCAAACCACCAAAAGTATCCCTGTATGCAATTAGCCTATGCTGCCGGTCGATCTGGGGGTTGCATGCCAGCAGTACTCAACGCTGCTAATGAGCAAGCTGTCGCCTTATTCTTACAAGAAAAAATTCGGTTTCTTGATATTCCCCGTTTGATTGAACGAACTTGCGATCGCTATCAAGTTGACAACTGTTCTACCCCAACTCTCGATGAGATCATAGCCGCAGACCAGTGGGCTAGACAAGAAGTTGTTACTGCTTGCCAGACTTTGGAGGGCAGTGTGATAGCAGTCTAAAAGTTTCTATTCAGAAAAACTTTAGTTATTTGATAGGCTCGTGAATATTAGAATTGGCAACGGTTACGATATCCACCGTTTAGTTGTAGATCGCCCTTTGATTCTTGGAGGGGTAGAAATTTCCCACGAAATGGGATTATTGGGCCTGTTTGATTATCTTGTAGCATAAAAGCGCGATTTTTGACGGGGAATAAATTTCCGCACTAGCTCTACCCCATGTCTAAAGCCATTTGCTCTGCGCTCTATGATTTTCGGTCAAAAGTCCAGTTACAATAATCTTATCTCTTAGGCAGAAGTTGTGTGAAGTATTAGCACTTAAATTTGTCTATTAGGGTTAAAGTCATAAATATGCTTCCTGGTAATTTTAATATGACGTTATTATGCTAAAATCTAATGAGATTGGGATAAACAAACAGGCTGATACTCAATACCCCATTCACGAATTGCTGCGGCAACGTTGGAGTCCTCTGGCTTTCTCAGAGACCATGGTTGAACCAGAAAAATTATGTAGTGTATTAGAAGCAGCACGATGGGCGGCTTCTTCTTATAACGAGCAGCCGTGGAGCTTTATCGTTGCAACTAAGGATAACCAAGGTGAATTCGAGCGTCTGTTAGGCTGTCTGGTGGAAAGTAATCAGGAGTGGGCACAAAAAGCTCCGGTGCTAATGCTGTCAGTGGCGAAGCTTTACTTTGAGCGAAACGGCGTGGAGAATCGCCATGCCTTTCATGATGTTGGGGCGGCTGTTGCTGAATTGGCAATACAAGCAACTGCATTAGGGTTATTCATTCACCAAATGGCGGGATTTGACGCGCCTAAAGCAAAAGAGGTTTATGGCATATCTGAGGGTTATGAGCCAGTGGCAGCCATCGCCTTGGGTTATGTCGGCAATTCAGAAACCCTTTCCGAAAAGTTATTGCAACGAGAGTTAGCCCTACGCACTCGTAAGCCTTTAGAGGCTTTTGTGTTCTCTGGCAGTTGGAATCAAGCCTCACCACTTGTCACAAATCAAGAATAGAAATACAAGTGGGTGTCGTCATCAGTGCGTGAAATCAAGTTAAATACGTTGACTCATGAGTTAATCCTGAAGCACTTTCAACTGGAAAAGGGCAAGCCTGATATTGCTCAGGGTTTACGAGCGACGATAGGTATGGCAGTGCCAATTGTCTTGGGGCTATTGACAGATTCTCTTACTAGTGGTATACAAGCAGCGTTGGCTGTATTTTTAACAATCCTGACAGACGTAGGCGGTGCATATCGTCACCGGGCGATCGCTATGTTGACGGCGATTGTGGGAATTACGCTCGCAAATCTGTTAGCATCTCAGGTTGCGGGTATTTCTTGGCTCGCTGTCGTGCTGACGTTTTTCTGCTGCTTTGGATCGGGTTTAGCAAATTTATACGGCAACACGGTAAATTTGGTTGGCTTTGTTACCACCCTGACGTTTGTCACAGCGCTCTTTACTCCTACCAATCTGATAACTGCCCTCCATCGATGCGAACTCACTTTAGCCGGCGGAATTTGGGCAATGGTGTTGTCTTTGGGATTGTGGGTGTTGCATCCTTATCAACCTGTGCTTCAGGCAGTGGCAGAGTCCTATCTAACATTAACCAGATTTATTCAACTGGCAACCTCTAAACTGCACTTGGCAAAATCTAGCCAACAATGGTCAGAAAAGTTTGCACAAGCCTACGATGTAGTTATTGATCGTCTAAAAACGGCTCGCTTGGTTTGGGCAGGCGTTCGCATGGGGCGACAAGGGGCAAGCCGTCGAGGAGTGCAATTGCTCATCTTGCTAGAGGATCTCGATAGAATTGCAAATGCTGTTGTTGCACTGAGCGAAATTTTGGAGATTGCTTCCAGTCATCCGATGTTTGCTCAAGTAGATTGGGAAGTTGAGCGCGTAATGCAAGAAGTAGCGCTTGTAGTTGCTCAAATCTCAGCCACGAGCAAAAAAGGCGGAGGAGAAATTTCTTGTGAGGAACTCGCTCGATCCATCGAAGCATTAGAAGCTAAATTGGAAGTTCTCAAAAGTCAGTCAATTCACAAAATCGATGAAAATTATGGATTAGTTAATATTCGGAAATTGATGAACAGCCTGCAACAGCTAGTCAAACAAGTTTACACTGATGCAGAAATTGCCAAGCAGCTAGGAGGCACAACACCACCTATCGCCCAACCAGACACGAACGAGTGGATGGACGAATCTCCTTCAGTCATTCAAACTCTCAAAGATAACCTCACGTTCCAGTCAACCGGATTGCGTCATGCCTTGCGGTTGGGGTTGACGACGGCGATCGCGGTTCTACTGGCGTATTCGTTGCATTTATTACGCGGCTACTGGGTACCACTCTCGGTGCTGGTGATTCTCAAACCGAACTTTGGTGGGACATTTCAACGAGCGGTGCAGCGAATCGGTGGAACCATCTTGGGTGGAGTGGTGGCGATCGCATTGACATCCCTAATTCAGAATGCCTGGATATTACTGTTGTTTTTGGCATTGCTGGTATTTGTGGCGTTTGCCGTGAAGCCGCTCAACTACGGTATGTTTGTCATTGTGGTAACGCCTTTGATTTTGGTGTTGGTGCATATCACCAATACAGGCGACTGGAGACTGAGCATCTGGCGAATTCTAGACACGATGATTGGCGGTGGATTGGCATTAGTGGGAGGGTATCTGCTGTTTCCCAGTTGGGAACGCTCGCGCTTGCCTGCTCAACTTGCAAAAACAATTCGTGCCAATCTCGCTTACTTTCAACGAGTGATGGCAGGGTATGACACGGTGGCAGAAAATCCGCGCACAATTAACGCGGCACGTCGTCAAACGGAGTTACAAAATGCCAACACGGCGGCAGCGATTCAACGACTGTTGAGCGAACCGAGTCATCTGCGGGGAGAAGTGGAGCCAGTGATGGCAATGGTAGTCTACACCCGCAGCTTTTCCCATACCGTGACAACGCTGAGCGAACACTTGCGTGAATTCACTGGTGACCGCCAACTTCCCGATTTTAACTCATTTATAGAGGCGATCGCCGCTACCCTCGCAAATCAGGCTGACTTCCTCGAGCACACAACTTCGCTTCAACCCTTCCCCAATCTAGATGCCTTCTTAGAACCGATACAAATGCATGTTCAGCAACTGCATACAATCCGCATCGCTGAACGTGCCATTAACTCAAGCCGTATCACTCCCACACTACTCGTCATCCGTGAACATACGCTTGTCTCCATTGAACTTGAGCGAATTGCCACAACAGTCAAGACAATGTATGGAGCCATTGATCGTCTTCAGTCGTCATTATAACCCTCCTGCACCATCCAAACCAGAAAGCCCAAGATTTGCTCAACCGGAGGGAGGGGGTAATCTGTAAGATCAATAGACACGCATTGCCCTTCCAGCTTAAGGAACCGCCAAACCGTGCCACTACTCACCGTTCCGTAAATCGTCGAAATAGGCTGTTGCTTTTTTTGGTTAAAACGTTGAGCTGCAACCATCTCCGCAAGGCACTGCCCTAGCCCTGGTTTAAGATCTTCCTTCTTGGCTTCCACTAAGATAACCGCAGGAGCTTTGATAAATAGCTGCTCCGGGGAACGACTAATGAGAAAGTCAACATAGCCGATGAGTTCAGCCTCTGGTTCTACATTGAATTCTTCGCCAGAGAAAACGCTAACCCGTCCCTGAAGCTGGCGTTTTACCTCCAGTAATACAGGATTGATGATGCCCTCAGAACGGGCTTTCTCGGTACTTACCGCGATCGCCCAAGGAAGCGTTTCTTTAAGAATATCCTGAAGCAAAGGAGTCGGAGTGATCGAGGGAATTTCTGGCAGAAAGCGGCTCCCTTCAACAATTGTCAGTTGGAAATCCTCTACAGCTTTGCTGAGAGTAAATTTACTATAAGGCATAAGTTTATCATTCAATACGGTTCAGTTAGGGTTAATCGGTAGGAATTTTCGGCTGTTTCGAGATGCAACAAAGCAGCGTGTTTCTACATTGATTGAGGGCAGGTAATTTATCTTAACTGAACCGTATTGGTTTATCATTCTCCTCCGCGAAAATATTTGAGTACATTAACTCATTGACAAAAAGCCTTAAAAGTACTCTAGTTTGTATGCTTTTTGTGGAAACGCGACTACCCGAACATACCCCCCCATAACCTTTACTGCGATATCTTGGCGGGTTTCAAATTTCTGGCTTTATAGAACATTTCCAAGCTATCGCGATCGCCAACATAACGCCAGTGCCAAGGTTCATAACTCACACCTTGAATATTGTCTTTAGGAAAGGAGATCTCAAAGCTGAAACGTGCTGCATTTGCTTGCAGCCATTGAAAAGCTCTCGTTTTGTCAAAGTTGGGGTTCACGTTCGTTGATGGTGCTGCTCCATCACCAATATCCACAGCATAACCTGTATGATGTTCGCTATAACCAGGAGGCGCGCTGACAGCTGCTCGTTCTGCTGGTGACTGATTGCGCTGGGCACCAACACCAAAAAACAACTGCTGTTGATCTTTCACCGAGCGAAATGCAGAAATTGGCACCAAAAGAACACCCGCACGCCTCGCTGCTTGTGTCATCTCCCGATAACTTTGTGCTGCGGCTTTTCGCATTCTCATCCGCCCATCTACAGAAATCGGTACCAGATCTGACTCAGGTGCTTCTGGGTAGGAAAGATGCCCCAAAAGTGTACCAGCATATTTGTTTTCGTTGACAGAACTGCTTGTTTGTGCTGGAGTTGCCGTAGAGGAACTCGTAGGATTCGGCTGAGAAACAGTATTTGTTTTAGGTGCAAAAGTGGAAAATAAATAACCACTGATTAAAGCCAGCAGGACAAATCCCGTAAATCCTCCAATCACCAATACCAGGGGGCGAACGCGCACCTTGGGTGCTTTGGGTAATGCTTCAGGAGTATCGCGTAAAGCTGGCGGAATGTCTTCACCAGACGGTGAGTTTTGCGGTTTTCCAGAAAACCCAGTATTATCCAAGGGTTAGCTCCTGCTGTTGTTGAATAACCATAAACGATTATAGTGACCGCCCTACGGGAAGTCAAA
>CAZZVG010000029.1:0-14770 GCA_964657295.1 Iningainema sp.
TCCAGATCATCAGGGTGCATCTTCATAACACAGTATAACACTTTCGGCATGTTTGGTCACACCCCTCATTTATTTTTTTTCCGAAAATTAGTATTTCCATATCAACTAGCAAATAAAGTCTCAATAGCTTGCTGTTTCGGGTCTTTCGGAAAATTCCACACCAGTAAAGACGTGTCGTAGCACGTCTTTATTTTTGTAAATTATTGTATATGACAGCCAACAGCTAATTAGTTAGGACTTACGCAGAAGAGATCCCCCCTTTTTAAGGGGGGCTAGGGGGGATCTAGGTTTCGGGCATGAGAGTGCGTAAGTCCTGTTAGCTTACTGCAAACAGCGAATTGCCTCTAAAAGGCCCCGAGCTTTATTTAAAGTTTCTTGATATTCTTTTTCTGGCTCTGAGTCAGCAACTAAACCAGCACCTGCTTGCACGCTTACACAATTATCCCGGACAACCATTGTCCGAATTGCAATAGCACAATTTAGTTGTCCCTCAAAATCGTAATAACCGTAAACACCAGAGTAGACTCCACGACAACAAGGTTCTAACTCGTGAATAATTTCCATTGCCCGAATCTTGGGTGCGCCACTGACAGTTCCGGCAGGAAAACACGCTTTCAGTAAATCCCATGCCGTTTTCCCCACGCCTAATTTACCCACAACATTGCTGACAATATGCATGACATGAGAGTAGCGCTCAATCGCCATTAATTCATCAACATTCACGCTTCCACTTTGGCAAACACGTCCCAAATCATTGCGTCCCAAATCAATCAGCATTACGTGTTCGGCAATTTCTTTAGGATCTTTGAGTAAATCTTCAGCCAAAGCCACATCTTCAATCAGAGTTTTTCCTCGTGGACGCGTGCCAGCAATTGGACGTACCGTGGCGATCATTTTGGATTCGGCATCGCGTTCTGCTTTCACCATCACTTCTGGACTTGAACCAATAATTTGCCAATCTTGAAAGTGAAAGTAAGACATGTAAGGCGAGGGATTTATCTGACGCAGTGAACGGTAAAGGGCAAAGGGATCGCCAGAGTATTGAGTTGTTAATCGTTGGGAAATTACAACTTGAAAAATGTCTCCAGCTTTGATATAATCCTTTGCTTTAAGAACACGCTCATAAAATTCATCCGGCGTGAAGTTACTCTTGTAATCTTCTAATCCCCCGACTTCCTTACTTCCAGGTGGTGTCCACTCTAACAAAGTATTTTCCACTCCTAGGGGTGATGAGAGCTTGCTTACCATCTGAGTCACGAGATTGCAGGCTTTTTGATACGCAACTTGAAGAGATGCGCCCTGACGCGTCTCGACATCTCGCAAATCAGCATAGGCAACAACCCAAATTTTCCGCTT
Source organism: Iningainema sp. (assembly GCA_964657295.1). Lineage (GTDB taxonomy): Bacteria > Cyanobacteriota > Cyanobacteriia > Cyanobacteriales > Nostocaceae > Rhizonema. Next base: position 1,357 of record CAZZVG010000029.1, read on the forward strand.
CACCTGGTCAAAAATCAACAGGTTGTCAACCTGCATCCATAAGCCATCGGGTAAATTCCTCTCATCTGGTGGATGAGTTGGCACACTCGGCTCTATCCAACGAATTAATTCATATCCCCAAAACCCAAATAAGCCGCCAATTCCCGGCGGTAATTCTGGTAACTTTACTGGATGATAAGGTTCCAAGCATTGAGCTAAAGCCTTAAAAGGATCGCCCTCAAATAAAATCTCCGAACCATCGCGATGTTTTTGGCTAGTACGGTTGCCTCTTGCTTCTAAAACCCATAAAGGATTGCAACCCACTAAACTGTAGCGTCCCAGTTTTTCTCCACCTTCTACTGACTCTAACAAAAAACTATAAGGCTGACCTGCACAAACCTTATACCAAGTAGATACTGGTGTATCTAGATCTGCTACCCATTCCTGATACACCGGAATAAAGTTGCCACTGTTAGTAGTAGCTAGCTGTAAAAACTGCGAAAATTCTGGAAATATCATAATTTCAAACACGTATAGGAAGGGAGTAAGGAATCGGTAATTGGAAAAAGAGAATAGATAATAAGTAACTATATTACTTACCCATTACTCATTTCCTAGTACCCATTTCCTACTCCCTAACACCACTTGCTTTGTCTTCAGTGGGACATCAGCGTAACGCAGTGGCTCCTTCCTAATCCCTAAGCACTAATGACTAAGGAGCTTCGTAAGTCTTTGTACCACTAAACTTGAGTTGTGCAGGGTTGGGGTTACTTCCGATGTTGCGGTCTACATAGCCCACTTTACCACGACCTTGGTTCACCTTCTCTGGGAAGACACCATCAGCTGGGTGAAGATGCTGAATTTCGCCATTTGGATAAATCCGGTAAATTTTGTAGTCATTGATTTTCAATTTTCGCAATTGCTGACCACCGAGGAAAATTCCATATTCTTTACGAGCCAAGTAGAGCAAGTTTTCCCCTTGACGCATGGTGGCGGTGCCACCTGTAGGCAATTCAAAAGGTTGCTCTTTGGGGCTAGTCCAAGTAATCGCGTACTTTTCTTCTGTCTCTGCTTTTGTCAGCAAGCCACCAGTACTGCCGCCAAATATAGGGGTTTGTCCAGAAAGTTTTTCAGCCATAAGGGTTTATCTCAACTATACAGGTTTTACGGCATCCTAGCACCGTAACCTGCCTCATGTTGCGATCGCGTTATAGACTGTAACAGTTTTTAGTTATTGGTCACAACTACTCCCTAATCTCCCTTGGGGACCCCGAGTTACTTTTGACTTTTGACCCCTTCGGGGTGACGCTCGTTCCGACGCTCCTACGTCGCTAACGCTTCGCTATCGCTACCGCTGACGCTAACGCCAGTTGCTTTATGCCGGGGAACCCGTCCACCGCACTGGCTCACTTTTGACTTTTGACTTGGAGCGTTCGCGCAGCGTCTCCCCTTGGGAGAAGCGACTGACCCCTACCGCGTAGAGGTACTAGGTACTGTAAAGTGAAACTTACTACCTTGGTTTTTGCCATTTGATTCTGCCCAAATATCTCCTCCCCAGCCATTGACAATTTGGCGGCAAATTGCTAAGCCCAAACCAGTGCCACCTGTAGTACGTCTTAATGCGCCTTCTTCTTGATAGAAGCGGTCAAAAACGACTTCAAGACGGTTGGGTTCTATGCCGCGTCCATTGTCAGAGATCGTGACTTCTACCATTTGATTGCCGTTACGTTTGGCCTGAATAGAGATTTTTCCTTGTGCTTGTGTAAATTTGCAAGCGTTGTCCAAGAGTTTGGCAAGCACTTCTACCAACCAATCACCGTCGGCTCTAACCAAAGGAAGATTTTGTGTCATCTGAGTTGTGATTTTGGGGAGTTTTTCCTTTTTAGCGCGGGCGCGAATGCGGCTGAGCGCTAAATCGATACACTCTTGTAAGGCGAGGGATTCTGGATGCCACTGCACGCGCCCACTTTCCAAGTTAGAAAGAGTCAGGAAATCTTGGACGAGTTTCTGCATACGTTCTGAGTCACTCAGAGCTGTGCTCAGCATGATCTGCTGCATTTCTAAAGGCATATCCGGTTCGCTAGCAAGACTCTCCAAGCAAACTTGAATAGTAGATAGGGGAGTACGCAGCTCGTGTCCGGTGATGGCTATAAGGTTGCTACGAGTGCGGTCAAGCGCTTCTAGTTGCTGGTTGAGTTCTTGGACATTGGCGTAGGCTTCTGCTTGGATGAGCGCGACTCCGACAGAAGTCGCGATCGCTTTGACTAAGTCCAATTCCCCACCTTGCCAATCATGTGTGATATTCCGGCAATAATGTAACTCGACAATACCCAACAATCTTCCCTGATACAACACTGGTTCTATGAGCCAAGAACGAATAGCAAACTTTTCTACAAGCTCTAAAAGTGCTGGAGAACGAGTGATGCGAGGCTCCTTTTGAGTATCGGCAATACAAATGCCTTCGGAGTTTTGTACCACTTCCTGAAACAAATCGTTATCTTTCAACAACCAAGGTTGTCCCACAACAGATACAATCCCATGACTTAAAAACTCATGTTCGACAATCGCTTTTGTATCCGTCGCTTGTGCACGATAGATTAAACAGCGACAAGCCTCCAGATTTTTTCCTAGTTCCTGTGCGGCCACTGTTAAAATTTCTTGAGGATTGAGCGATCGCCTAAAACTCGTGCTAATTATGTTGACTAAGCGTTCTTTCCGTGCTTGAGCGGCGATTGAACGGTAGGCTTTATGCAATTTATACTGACTAGCTTGCAAGTAAGTCAGCAACCTTTGTACAAAAGGGTCAGTGTCGATATCACAGGCATATTCCATGCTCTGGGTTAACTCACTGATTTCCCCTATGCCAAACCTCTGACATACCTGCTGTACTTTCTGAGCTAACTCTGGTCTGTAAAATAAAATCCGGTCAAACATTAATTCTGCGGCTTTCAGACTCACTCCCCGTTCCGCCGTCCAAATGCCTTCAAACCTTCGGGCAGTATCTGTATCCAGCATCGGATTTAGCTCTCCGAATTGCCGCTTTTTACTTTTAGCAACAGAGCCGGGGCTTTCCCGACAAACAAGGCAAGTCGCATAGTTTTGGGCAATCACGACTAAATGCCACTCTTGACTCAAGGTATCCTCAGGCTTAAAGGCTATTTTTTCATAGTGTTCCGAACTATTTGTAAAATCCGTTTCTGGTGCAGCTAGTACGTATATTTGATTACTACCTTGTGCTAGCCGCCAATATCGATGAGCTTCTTGGCGGTAGAATCTCTCTCGTTGAAAGCTCGCAATCACTAATGGCTGATCTAAATTGCCAGACAAAACTTGATCTTCCATCGCATGGGAGAGGGCTGTTAGTGAAGCCTTGAAATAGATCTGGGGTCGCAGGTTGGGTAGAGCCTGTAGCAGATCGCTCAGCATAGAAGTTGAAATACTCATCAATTTCGTTAAAGAGCCACTATCACAAAAAAGATCCACTTCTCAGCTGCATTGTACAAATTACAACGGACTCTCAAGTTAATAAGATGGTTAGAATTTGTAAAGAATCGTAAAAATTCAACGAGAGCGTGGCAATTGCAGTAACAAGTTTTCAGTTAAATAAGAGTATACTATTTACAAAAATTATCAAACTGTACAAAATTAAGGTACTAATAAATGGGTCCACCCCTTCGGGGAAGTCAAAAGTCAAAAGTCAAAAGGAAGAACCACCAAAATAAATTTACTTGCTCTGTAGCTTGGACGATAGGTATTGGTATTTGCCCACGCAAGCTAGACAATTCCTGGATAATTATCTTCCTCATACCCTATTCGCCATTTCCCATTGTCTATCTTATTTCCTCATCTTTTCCAGAATGCTGCTGATTTTTTTTAGAGATGAAATTTTTGAACAATAAATATTGTTAAGTTTTTCCTAAAAGTCTCAGCACTAACGAGAAAGCGCGGCAAAAAAGAATGTTGAATGAGAAAAGGCGATCGCTTCTCAACGAGTATATTGCTAAACATAGGTAGTTCATGTAATATTATCTTTATCAATAATTTAAAAAACTCTTGAAGCATGTAACAAATCTTCATTTTGCAAATAACAGCTAAGTCGGTTGTACGCATTCAGCTATTATGCTGTCAATCATGAGAACACAGGTTTTGTCAACCTTAATAAAAATGTGAAGTAAGCATTCAGCACTACATACTTAAAAAGAACATATAGGTGACAATCCTGAATACATGCCTATAAGTAAATACACTGAGACAGCTATGTATGTGTTATAGCTTGAAACTACAGGCCGAATGCTTATGCAAAAGTGAACATGTATATATGGCATATTTGTCCACATTTCTGAAAGCGATTAGTGTCCTAATATTAGGATACACTCAGCTCTCTTGGTGCTCATATGCCGCAATTTACCTGCACAGGTGCAACATGAAAATTGCCCAAATTTCTCCTTTATGGGAGCGAGTTCCTCCCTTTCGTTACGGCGGTATCGAACTGATTGTCCATTTACTTACTGATGAATTAGTAAGGCGTGGTCATGACGTTACTTTATTTGCTTCTGGTGACTCAATTACAAAAGCAAAGCTTTATTCAGTCCACGACCAAGCGCTACGGCTTGACTCTAAAATCAAAGAGCCGGCAATGTACGAGCAGATGATGCTTGCTGAAGTTTATCAACACGCTGATGATTTCGATATTATTCACAGTCACATTAGCTATCTTGCCCTTACCTATTGCAGTTTTGTCAAAACACCAACCGTGCATACAATGCACGGCATTTTCACACCAGATAACGAGAAAATCTTTCGGCGGTATGCTGAGCAACCGTTCATCAGCATTAGCGAGTCGCAACGAGAACCGCGCTTAGGCTTAAACTACATCCATACCGTGTATAACGGCATCGACACAACCGCTTATCCGTTCCACGCAAAACCCACACAACCTTCTTACCTAGCATTCATCGGACGATTCTCCCCAGAAAAAGGAGTGGTAGAAGCAATAAAAATCGCTCGTGATGCTGGCTTACCACTAAAAATGGCAGGCAAAATTGATGTTGTTGATCGCGATTATTATCACGAAAAAGTCGAGCCTCAGATCGATGGCGAACAAATCCAGTATCTGGGGGAAGTTTCCCATGAGCAAAAAGTGGAACTGTTGGGTGGTGCAGCCGTAACTTTGTTCCCGATTACTTGGCGAGAACCTTTTGGGTTGGTGATGATTGAGTCGATGGCAACAGGCACACCTGTCATTGGCATGGGGTTAGGTTCAGTACCAGAAGTCATTGCCCACGGAAAAACGGGTTATGTCTGCCACTCGCTCGAAGACATGGTTAACGCCATTCCAGATGCCATGAAGTTAGACCGTAACACTTGTCGAGAATATGTTGTTAGTGGCTTTAGCATCCAGTCTATGACAGATGGGTATGAAATGGCTTACAAGATGGTACTTGGGTAGTCAGCCCCTTAGGGGAAGTCAAAAGTCAAAAGTGAGCCAGTGCGGTGGACGGGTTCCCCGGCATAAAGCAACTGGCGAACTCCGAAGGAGTCAAAAGTCAAAAGGAGCCAGTGCGTTGGCTCAGCACGGTGCTGCAGGAGGAAAACCCTCCTGCAGCGCTGGACTCACCGCAAGCGAGGAGGGGTTGAGGAGCCAGCACGCATGGGCGTTTTCCCACGCCCACGTGAGGAGCGTGGTGGGGTTTAGACGGAATTAAGGTTAATTGACCGGACATGATATAAGATGTGATGTTCATATTTATAAAATTTTGAGAAAATTTATATTTATAAAGATTTAATGATAAGCGTTCTATCAACCTCCTATTCCTAGCTAGATGTGATTATCATAGTTTTTGCGATCAAGGCTCAAAAAAGTTGTGAAGAGCGTCTTTTGTGTTGATCGTATAGATAGGATGTAGTAAGTAGTCAAAGGTAGGGGGAAAAAAGATACAAGCGCCTCTGTTTGGTGAGAGTGAAGGCAGAACACATCGGACATAACTCAGAATTTTCACCTGAGAGAGTCCTTGATTATCAGTTCTGATTTTTGCTTTAAAATGAAAAATGACTCATGACTATATACTAAAGCATGAGCATGAATTTTCCTGGCGGACTCTGTTAAGGCACCATGATTCATTTAGGTGCTTCCTCCCCACCAACTACATACCTTTTACAGACTACCTTCATGCGATACGGCTTAAGCCGTTGCTTTCAGTATCGCCAGCTACAAAAATTTAGACCTGTATAGGGAATATTCGCTAATGACACCGGATTCGCTATTGACACCGGAAAAACTGATTCTGGACGGAAAAACTTTTGTTCCCGCAGACCAAATACCTATCTACGAGTGGCCTTGTGTCATAAGTGAAAGACCTCAGCCGACACTAACAGTTAAAGATGACGATTTGTTTTTTGTTACAGACACGTTAGGTAACATTTCCGGCTGTTCGCTTAACGATGGCAACCCGAGCATGGGACTTTTTTGCGCTGATACGCGATTTATTAGCCGCTTGGAGTTGCAAATTGAGGGACATTCACCCGTACTCCTCAGCAGTACTGCTGACAAAGGTTTTTCACTGTCTGTTTTGTGTACTAATCCGAAGATTGAAGATCGTCTGAGAGCGGATACCATAGGCATTCGTCGAGAGCTGGTGCTGAATGGAGCACTCTTTGAAGAATTAGAGGTTACTAATTATAGCACAAGCTCTATCAGATTTGAACTTAGTATCAGCTTTGATGCAGATTTTGTTGATTTGTTTGAAGTTAGGGGTTTCGGCAGGGATAACCGAGGTAGGCTTTTACGCCTGGTAGAACCAACGCCTGAGGAAGGAATACTTACTGGCGATCACAGTTTGTCTAGCCAGAATCAGTCCTCAGGGCGAGAACAATCTTTGACACTTGCCTATCAAGGTTTGGACAACTTGGTGATGGAATCTCGCATCCAATTCCAGCACCGAACTCCGGACTATTTCAAGGGCTACACGGCGGTTTGGCAGCTAGAACTTGCTTCCCACGAAACCCAAAAGTTGGGCTACAGGGTAAATATGCTGACAAACAATAATTCCAGTTCCACCGTTAGTGCTGCTGTCACCTTAGTACAGGCAAAAGCCGGGGAGTTGATGGAAGAGCAAAACTGGGTGCAACAAATTACACAGATTCGTTCAGACAAGAGTCTTTTCAACCGCGCCGTTGAACGGGCTGAGCAAGATATGTATTTGTTACGCCAGTCTTTCGGCAAGTACAAGACTGTCTCTGCAGGAGTTCCGTGGTTTTCGACACTATTTGGTCGGGATTCGCTGATTACTGCTTCCCAAACTCTGATGTTGAATCCCCAAATTGCCAAGGAAACTTTAATTCTACTGGCGTTATATCAAGGGAAAACTGACGATGATTGGCGCGAAGAGGAGCCAGGTAAAATTTTGCACGAGTTGCGGTTGGGGGAAATGGCTCGTTGTCAGGAAATTCCCCATACACCTTATTACGGTACGGTTGATGCAACTCCCTTGTGGTTGATGCTGTATGCGGAATACTATGCTTGGACGCACGATTTGGAAATTCTCGAGCAATTATGGTCTAATGCCTTAGCGGCGATGGATTGGATTGATCGCAATACCAAACAAACAGGTTATCTCACTTACTCTCTGAGATCCAAACGAGGTTTGATCAACCAAGGCTGGAAAGATTCTGGTGATTGTATTGTCAATCGCAAAGGAGAGATTGCCTCTGGAGCAATTGCTCTTTGTGAAGTACAAGCTTATGTCTATGCTGCTAAATTACGCCTTGCAGAAATCGCTAAAATGAAGAAGCGGCTTGACTTGTCCGATCGCTGGCAAGAAGAAGCCAGAAATCTCAAGTTTCGTTTCAACAGAGACTTTTGGGTTGAAGATCAAGATTTCTGTGCCCTGGCTTTGGATGGAGATGGCAACCAAGTTGATAGTATTACATCCAATCCAGGTCATTGTTTGCTTTTGGGCATTTTCACACCAGAAAAAGCTTATAGTGTCGCCGAACGACTACGAGCACCTGACATGTTCAATGGTTGGGGTATTCGGACATTAAGCAGTTTGTCACCTGCTTACAATCCTATGGGTTATCACATTGGTTCAGTATGGCCCCACGACAACTCGCTCACTGCTATGGGGTTGCGATCGCTCGGTTTAGTTGATCAAGCTTTAGAACTTTTTGAAGGTTTGTTTGACATGACTAATCGACAGCCTTATCATCGTCCTCCCGAACTTTTCTGCGGTTACGAACGTAGCGGTGATAATGCCCCTGTACAGTATCCTGTCGCTTGCACTCCTCAAGCTTGGGCAACTGGCAGTATCTTCCAACTGCTACAAACGATTGTCAACTTAGTACCTGATGCTGCCAATAACTGCTTGCGAATTATAGAACCTAACTTGCCAGAGTCTATCACGCGCCTGTCGCTACACAATTTGCGAGTCGGTACAACCATTCTCGATTTGGAATTCGAGCGTTCCGGTAGTACCACAGGTTGTCGTGTTGCTAAAAAACGTGGCAATCTTCGCGTTGTGATTGAGGCTTAATCTTCATATTGGATTTTGGATTGCTCTTCCAAAATCCAAGCTCTCAAATTTTTTATTCCCGAATTGATGCAATTTCTTCCCTCTGGAGTTTCTCCTTCCGCTCTGGATACTCTTACAGTATCACCACCCGTTGCAACAACCGCGAGTTAGCGCTCGCCTTGATTTACTAATCAGGCAACCACTCGATATCTAGTAATTCATCGAGAGAGTAAGGGCATTCTAGGGGAAAACTGACAATTTTTTGAGTTTTAATTTTCACAAATCCTAAAGCATCTTGATAAATAGAATTTAATTCGCTATCTAAATAGTTACGAAGATTAGTAGTCAGCCTTCTTCTCAATTGAACTCGGAAAGTATAGATTTCTTCCTGCCAGTGAACTGCATTATACTCAGATTCACTCGTCCAATATTGCAGTAATAATAAATGACGGATTACCTGTTCTAAAAGACTAGCTACAGCATTTTTCTTTTCTTTTCCCAAATCCTCTAATTCTTCAATTAAATTTTCTAAATCTAAAGCAGTAAATTTCCGATTTTTTAGCAGTTTTATTGTTGTCTCTAACCATTGAGAATCGTCGATTTCGTAAAGATTTTTTAAATCAGTAACACTTCTCATATCTTATTCTTCAAGATTGTTATTGTTCTCGCAATCTTTCTCGATTTGGCGAGCATTAATCTATCTCATTTAAGAGAATGATTAAAAGGGGAAGCAATAGTGCCTCCACAACACTACGCGTTGGCGACAGTCTGCCGTCAGGCATACGCTCACCTCGATAACGCAACCCCAAGCTGTTGCTCGGTTCGATAATTGTCTCATCTGATTCAAAAGTTGGTGAAGCTTTCTCTTCAAGCCCCTAGCTAAAAACTAGGGGTTAATGACCGCTTTCTTACCCTTCTTCCTGACTCTCGCCTTTTTGTCCTGGTGACGCTTCGTACAAATAGTCTAATTGTTGGCGGGCATCTTCAACGTTGATAGAACGCATGACCAATAGTGGCTCTTTAATTAAATTACCAGTTGCATCTAATAATTCTGGATGAGGTGTAAATGGCTTTTTTGATGAGGAGTAACGATAGTTGCCTTGATTTCCCATTTCCCAAGAATTTAGTGGGTAAGTGCGTTCTCGATCAAAACTAAACATGATGAGGTTGCGGATTAAATTTCCCACAGCTATAAAGGCAAGAATCGTAAAAACGAATATGTAAAGCAAGTGCAACATAATTTTTTCCTCCAGAAGTAATAAATTTTAAAACCTTGTATTGTAAAGCTTTTTCAAGCTCTTCCCCTAACTCACAGTTATGATGAGTACTTAACGCACCCCTCGTGCGCTGCTTGTAAATCTTTGTAAATCTTTAACTTGGTGTAGCTTACATTGCTTTGCGTTATTTATTATGCTGATAAAGGTTTGTTCTGGTATATTTGTTTTGCTATTGCCAAAGATGCCAACAACAAAATCTAGTGGTTAAACCTTTTTCGGTGAACGAAATTTCATTGTCAGACTCCAGCATTCCGTTACCAAATTATGCCAGGGCATTAACGTTGCCATTTCAACACCTACTTTTCCATCAGTTCCATTAAACAGCATCTTCGCCGCTTGAACTTCCTCCTGTGCCTGCTTAACTCGCAAAAGCAAATTGGATTGCTCCTCCTGATTCAAAAATGAGAGTCGCTCCGTTTCCAATAGGTTGCGCGAGGACGCAAACCAGTACTGAAAATCATCTAAAAGCGGTTGCAAAACCGTTTTTAGTAACTCTGGCTCCGGTATATTTGAGTTTCGCATAAATAAGAAGCATATTTATAACATTGTTATCTAATATTAACTCTATTCACGTTTCTTAACATTTAATTAATTCTCTTTGTCTACAGAAAGTTTTGCTACAGCCGTGTAACAATATTTACCATCTTTAAATTATAATGAATTCTGAGTTTTTTGTACAGAGCCATAGGGGGGATCTCATAAATGTTATTGAGATAGGAGGTAGAGTTGCTGGCGATCCCCGAATTATATGTATATTAAATCACACTTAAATTTGCCAGAAATCTTAGGTAGTAAATGGGAGATCACTGGTCGTATGTAGATAGTCTGTTGTGGATTTGTTAAGTTTAGTCCAAACGATAATATATAGAAATCACAAGTAAGCAATTTCTTCGCTCATGGAACAGCCGCCGCCGTCGCCAAAATTATCTGACAATCAGCTAGAACAACCTGAAAAAATTTATCTGCCGCGTACCAGCGAGTCAGATAATTTAAAAAAGATTCGCCACACCGCGTCCCATGTGATGGCGATGGCAGTACAAAAGCTGTTTCCCAAGGCGCAAGTGACAATTGGTCCTTGGATTGAGAACGGATTTTACTATGACTTTGATAATCCAGAACCATTTACGGATAAGGATCTCAAAGCAATTTCTAAAGAAATGGTGAAGATTATTAATCGTAAATTACCAGTGATTCGGGAACAAGTCAGTCGGGAAGAAGCCGAACGCAGGATTCAGGAAATCAACCAACCATACAAGTTAGAAATTTTAGGAGATATTAAAGAGGAGCCGATCACAATCTATCATTTGGGGGATGAATGGTGGGATTTGTGTGCTGGTCCTCATTTAGAAAACATTCAAGAACTGAACCCGAAAGCGCTAGAATTAGAAAGTGTCGCTGGCGCTTACTGGCGCGGCGATGAAACTAAGGCGCAACTACAACGCATCTACGCGACTGCTTGGGAAACGCCAGAACAACTAGCTGAGTACAAGCGACGCAAAGAAGAAGCGTTGCGACGTGATCACCGGAAACTGGGTAAGGAACTGGGACTGTTTATATTTTCCGACTTAGTAGGACCGGGATTGCCTTTATGGACGCCAAAAGGAACTTTGTTACGGGGTCTTTTGGAAGACTTTCTTAAGCAGGAACAAATAAAACGAGGCTATTTGCCTGTCGTGACGCCACACATTGCCAGAGTCGATTTATTTAAAACTTCTGGGCACTGGCAAAAGTATAAAGAGGATATGTTTCCTTTGATGGCAGAGGATCAAGAAGCCGCGTCTCAGGAAATCGGCTACGCCCTCAAGCCGATGAACTGTCCCTTCCATATTCAAATATATAAAAGCGAGTTGCGATCTTATCGGGAACTGCCGATGCGATTAGCAGAATTTGGCACTGTTTACCGCTACGAACAATCTGGTGAATTGGGTGGCTTAACGCGAGTGCGCGGTTTTACGGTGGATGACTCTCACTTATTTGTGACGCCAGAACAATTGGAAACAGAATTCCTCAGCGTTGTGGATTTAACTTTGTCAGTGTTTAAGAGTTTGCAACTGAAGAACTTTAAAGCCAGACTGAGTTTCCGCGATCCAGTCAGCGATAAGTATATTGGTTCTGATGAAGCTTGGGAAAAAGCCCAAGCCGCAATTCGTCGTGCTGTAGAAAAGTTGGAGATGGATCACTTTGAGGGTATTGGGGAGGCAGCATTTTACGGCCCCAAACTCGATTTTATCTTCCAAGATGCTTTAGAGCGAGAGTGGCAACTGGGTACAGCACAGGTAGATTACAACTTGCCCGAAAGGTTTGATTTGGAGTACGTCGCTGAAGATGGCTCCCGCCAACGCCCAGTGATGATTCACCGTGCGCCTTTTGGATCTTTAGAACGGCTGATTGGCATCTTAATTGAGGAGTATGCAGGAGATTTCCCTTTATGGTTAGCTCCAGAACAAGTTAGGTTGCTGCCAGTAGGTGACGCGCAACTGGATTTCGCCCTAGATGTGGCAATGAAGATGAAAGCAGTTGGGATTCGTGCTCACGTGGATACAAGTGGCGATCGCTTGGGTAAACTCATTCGCAATGCTGAGAAAGAAAAAATCCCTGTCATGGCTGTGGTGGGAGCAAAGGAAGTCGAAACCAATACTTTGAGTATCCGCACCCGCGCTAATGGTGAATTGGGAACTGTACCTGTGGCAGAAATATTGGAGAAGATCAAGAGTGCGATCGTCAATTTTGAGAATTTTTAACAAAATTGTCGTCATTCCAAACTAAGGCCTTCCCCTAGTAGCTAGAAAGCCCCTACTATATCCGCTACTCTGGATTAGTAGGGTTCGACCCATTATTTATTACCTATGCTAAAGTACCAGCACCTACATTGATGATAAATTAAGAATACCTTTTATCAAACTTAGTTAAAATAAAGATTATGATCGCCAGTGCATGAATTTTTAGCAAAACGTCAGGTGGGCATCACCCACTTAACAAAGTTACACATAAATTAGTTAAAAATTAGGTTATGAGTACTACAACAAAAGCAAAAGTGCTATCTCTGTTGAAACATCTACCAGATGATTGTTCAATAGAAGATGTGCAGTATCATCTATACATAATTGAGAAAGTTCGTCAAGGTTTAGTTATAAGTGAAACACAAGGAACCATTAGCCAAGGAGAAGCAGAAGCATTGTTGAGCAAATGGCTTATAGAGTAGTCTGGTCATTAAAAGCTCTCGAAGATGTAGACGCAATCGCTGCATATATATCTCGTGACTCTACCTCCTACGGTGCGGCATTAGTTCAAAAGATACTTGACTCAATTAGCAAGTTGGGTGAATTTCCTTTGTCTGGTCATCTTGTGCCAGAATTTGGTGAAGAGACTATCCGGGAAGTCTCTGCCTACAGCTATCGAATCATCTATCGAATTGAGGGTGACACTGTAACTATTGCAGCAGTTATTCATGGCAAGAAACTCTTGGAACAATGGGATTAAAGATTGGCTCTCATTTGAGCCTCCTTTTCCTCCTTAAAAAGCAGGGTTATTTTCATTCCCAAAAATTGTAAAATTACAAGTACCTTGGGAATGAAAATTCTGTTTTCCTGTCTGAAGAATAGGTAATATCATGTTCGGTTGAACACTTATAATAAGGTTTGTAGTTGC
>CAZZVG010000030.1:0-14583 GCA_964657295.1 Iningainema sp.
AGATGCACCTATTGACAAACTTACCTTTTTCTTAAGTTGTCACCAATACGCAGAGCGTGGTCACGAGAAAGGTCTGGAACGAGCGTTTAGTAAGGGGTTTAACCTTAAGTTGACACCAATGAACAATGTTGTGCCCCTACAATTGCCTGTACTTCACTCAGTTGAAAACGGCTATAAATTGTGGTGTTGTGATAGCGTTTTAGTGTTTAAAAGATCACAATACTACCGATCGCTTTTTCGCATTACTTTTGTTAGATCGCATCCGGCAGTTCATCCTCCACGAACCGCAAGTGGGGATACTGGTAGGCTACAACAGGTATCAGCATGGAGACGGCTCCCAAAACAATGAACAGCAAGCCAATGCCACGACCAGGTCCGACACCGATGAGTTGTCCGATGCTGCTAGCTAGGGGACCGTTGACAGCCATTAAGGGCTGGAATACGCGCTCAGCTAGCGGACCAGCGACGAGATAAGCTAGAGGTAAGGATATGCAGGCAATCGTTCGTCTCACGGCAAAGACCCTTCCTTGGACTTCGATCGCGACTTTTTTTTGCCAGATGATGTGGCTACAGCTATTGAAGATTGGCGCACCGAAAGAGAATAGGAAGGTAGCGAAAGCCACGAGTGGGACGGAGGGGCGCAACCCATCGACCAAAATGCACAGTGAGGCCAGCATCTGAAAAACAAACAGACCCTGGATGAGCCGCGATGGTCCTCCCCAAGTACTGATTACCAAGCTGCCTACCAGCAGGCCCATGCCCTCGATGGATAGGATGGTGCCGAGGATGGTAGGGGAGGCGAAGGACAGCACCAGTGGCGTGAATAGCACGGTAAAGATTGCCGTGAAGAAGTTATCGACAGCGAAGAAAGTCAGCAGCCCAACCAGTCCTGGTCGGGCGGTGATGTAGTTCCAGCCGTAGGCAACTTCTTGCAGCAGAGAAGTTTTCCTTGCTTCCCCACTGGTAGTGGTCTTAGCGTTAGGGAACCGGATCAAAAACAGGGTGACTAGGGAGAAGAGGAAGGTGGCGACATCAATCAGAAGAACGCCCTGCAGATGAATGGTCATGAGCAGTATACCTCCCAGCACAGGTGAGATGAGCTGTGCGACAGATTCTCCTAGCTGAGTCATGCCGCTGACACGACCCAGATGTTGTTTGGCAACTAACAGGGGAATGGCAGCGCTATAGGCTGGCCACTGGAAGGCGCTGAAGGTAGCGCTGGTGGCGCAAGCTATGTATATGTGCCAGATTTCAAGACGACCGAGGGCAAATAGGAGGGCGATCGCCATGATACTCAAACCAGCACCAGCGTCACTGATAATCATCGCCCACCGACGGTTCCAACGGTCTACCAGAGCACCAGCTAGGGGGGAGATCAAGATCGGCGGTAGCTGATTACACAGAGAAATGAGTGCAAACTGGGTGACTGACCCAGTGTGCTGGTACACCCATACGTTCAAGGCGAAGGTAGTAAGACCGGAACCGATGACAGAAACCAGTTGTCCTACCCAGATGATAATGAAGACTCGCATTCCTGTGTTTGTGGAGTGTTTAGCCATCGTTTTCCTCAATCATCCGCTTGCGCGATTGTTCAAGGCATACCCGTAGCTGTTCAGCTAGAACCTGGACATGAGGTTTGCTAACCATAGTGTTGTGATTGCCAGGAACCCAGTGGATCTCTACCCCTTCGGTTGCTAACTTTCCCCAACCTATGGTAAGGTCGTGGGAGTCTGTTGCTACTCCATCCTCACTGGCCAGGAAGAGAGTAACCTTGCCCGGATAAGGTTGGGGACTGTAGCTACTTGCGGCTTGTATATGGCTAGTGAAAACCTGCACTAGATGTCGCGTTTGAGCCAGATCCAATGGTGGTATTCCTAAATCCGGGGAATTATCCCTTGCCAGTAAGTCTACCAATAAAGCTGCGTCATCTTGTTCCTGTAACTCTTCGAGATCCATAAAAGCAGATGTATCCAGCAACCCTAAGAACGACACCTGCTGACCTTGCGTTTGGAGCTGCTGGGCGATCTCGAAGGCTACCAAACCACCTAAACTCCAGCCTCCGAGAAGGTAAGGTCCTTGTGGCTGAACAGTCTGCATCGCTTCGATGTAATGAGCCGCCATGTCTTCGACCCGAGTGTAAGGCTTGTGTTCCTCATCTAAGCCCAATGATTCCAGCCCGTAAAACGGTTGTTCTGGACCCAGATGACGCGCTAAATCAATGTACGCTAGGACAGTGCCAACACCTGGATGGACGCAGAAAAATGGTTGCTTAACGCCACCAGACTGAATTGCTACCAAAGTAGACCAGGACGGAGAAACTGTTGAGGAGCGGAGAATACTCGCCAGGTGTTCAATAGTCGCGCCTTGAAAGAGTGCTGCTAAAGACAGATTCTTTCCGAACTGCTGCTGAATCCGAGTCATTAGGCTTACTGCCAAAAGGGAATGACCACCGAGGTCAAAAAAGTTATCCAAGACTCCCACAGGGTAGACATCCAGAACTTCTTCCCAAATTTGTGCCAGTTGCAGTTCTAGGGTGTCACGGGGAGGGACAAAACTGGCTTTCAGACTGAGTCGAATATCCGGCGTCGGAAGTGTTCTACGGTCTACCTTGCCGTTAGGGGTCAGGGGCAGAGATGAAAGCATCACAAACGCTCCTGGCATCATGTAGTCGGGCAGCTTCTCATTCAGGAAACTGCGCAGTTCACTGCAGGAGGCATTTGGCTCTTGGTTGGGGACGACATAAGCCACCAAGTGCTTGTTACCTGGTTGATCTTCCCTTGCGATCACCACCGCCTCCTGCACTTGAGGGTGTTGACTCAGCAACGCTTCAATTTCTCCTAGTTCAATACGGAAGCCGCGAATCTTCACCTGCTGGTCAATGCGACCAAGAAACTCGATGTTGCCGTCTCTTAAGTAACGGGCTAAGTCGCCAGTTTTGTAGAGACGTTCCCCCTCTTCTTGGCTCCACGGGTTGGGGATAAATTTCTCTAGTGTCAACTCTGGGTGGTTGAGGTAACCCCGCGCCAGACCAGCACCACCTATGTGCAGTTCACCAGGAACCCCGATGGGGACTGGTTGGAGATGGTCGTCTAGAATATAGATTTGGATGTTGGCAATAGGGCGACCGATGGGCGGCACACTACTGCCGTCGGTGCAAACGGCGGCTGTGGCACAAACAGTCGATTCAGTTGGTCCATAGGCGTTTAAGAAGCATCGTCCACCAGACCATTGCGCTACCAGATCGGGAGAACACGCTTCTCCCGCCACGACGAGTGTCCGCAAGTCTGGCAATTGGGCAGTCGGCATGGCTGCCAGCGCTGATGGAGAGAGCGTAGCATGGGTAATAGCCCCTTCATGCAACAGTTCAATCAAACCAGGACCAGGGAGCAAGGAGTCCCGCGTTCCCAGGCACAGCCGCGCCCCGGCACAAAGGGCCATGACAACTTCCGAAATTGAAGCATCGAAGCTAAAGGAAGCGAATTGCAGAACACGGCTATTGGGCTGCACATCGAAGGTGCGAATCAGTGCCAAAGCTAGGTTGCACAATCCTTGGTGGGCGATTAGGACGCCTTTAGGCTTTCCTGTAGACCCGCTGGTGTAAATTACATAAGCCAAGTTACTTGAATGCACATCACTGATGGGATTCTCCTGACTTTGTTGAGAGATGACCCCCCAGTCTGCATCCAAGCAAACTACACGCGCTTCATGCTCAGGCAGATCTGCCACTAACTTCTGTTGAGTCAACAGCACCGGTACTTGAGAATCTGACAACATGAAGCTTAATCTTTCCTGGGGATAGGCTGGATCTAGGGGTACATAAGCACCACCCGCCTTAAGAATCCCCAGCAGTCCCACTACCATCTCGAAGGATCGCTCGACGCAGATACCTACGAGTACCTCCGGTCCCACCCCCAAGGCTTGCAGGTGATGTGCCAGTTGATTGCCTCGGTCGTTCAACTCCCAGTAGGTCAGTTGCTGGTTTTCAAATACCACTGCTACTGCATCTGGGGTTAGTTCCACCTGTTCTTCAAACAACTGATGGATACACTTATCGTCTGGATACTCCATCTGGGTGTTGTTCCACTCCACCAGCAACTGATGTCGCTCTTGCTCGCTCAGCAGAGGAAATTCCGTCAGATGTTGCTGGGGATTAACGACAATGCCTTCGAGCAAGGTTTGAAAATGTCCCGCTATCTGCTGGATTGTAGCCGCATCAAATAAATCGCTGTTGTATTCCCATGACCCGATGAGTCCCGACTCGGTTTCCTCCATCGACAGGGTCAAATCCAAGTTGGCAGTGACGTCCTCCAGTTCCAAAGGAGTTAGGGTCAGACCAGGCAGTTCCAGTTTCCCCATTGGGGTATTCTGCAAGACGAACATCACTTGGAACAGGGGAGCATGACTCAGGCTGCGCTGTGGTTGAAGTTCTTCGACCAACTTCTCGAAGGGCAGGTCTTGGTGAGCATAGGCATCCAAGGTCATCTCGCGCACAAGTTCTAGTAGCTCAAGAAAAGTGGGATTTCCCTGAAGTTGGGTGCGCAGCACCAGGGTATTGAGAAAGAAGCCAATGAGTGATTCAATTTCACTGCGGTTGCGGTTGGCGATGGGGGAGCCGACAACTATGTCCTCCTGACCACTGTAGCGTGAGAGTAAAGCGACAAAAGCCGCCACTAAAGTCATAAACAGGGTCACACCTGACTGCTGGCTCAAGGTGAAAAGCTTGTGCGTCAACTCCTGATTAAGTTGAAACTTTTCACTGCTACCTCGGAAAGTTTGAACCGACGGGCGGGGTCGGTCGGTGGGGAGTTCCAGCAGTGGTGGTGCTCCGGCTAACTGTTGCTTCCAGTAATTAAGCTGCGTTTGTAGGGGCGAACAGCCGTTCGCTCCTACCTCACAGAGCCAAGAACGCTGCCAGTGAGCAAAGTCGGCATATTGGATCGGCAAAGAAGGCAAGGGGTTCGGCAATCCTGCACAAAAAGCTTCATAGAGTACAGACAACTCGTGGACGAATATCCCCATGGACCAGCCATCAGAGACAATGTGGTGCATTGTCAGTAGCAACACATGGGATTGTTCCCCCAACCGCAGCAAAGTGACTCGCAGCAACGGACCGTTTGCTAGATCAAACGATCGCCTCGCCTCCTCGTTAGCCAATCGTTGCACCTCTTTTGACTGATCCTCAAATGGCAATTGCAGATCTATCACTGGCATCTTCACTGTAGTGGCAGGGGTGATGACCTGCACTGGGGAGCCATTCACCATCTCGAAAATGGTGCGTAGGGCCTCGTGACGCCGCACGATTTCAAGCAATGCCATCTCTAGGGCGTCTACGTTGAGGGAACCAATGAGGCGCAGGGTTTCTGGTATGTTGTAAGTGCCAGTTTCGCCCTCCAGTTGGTTGAGGAACCACAGTCTAGCTTGGGCAAAGGACAGGGGTAGATATCCGTTCCGTGGGACAGGGGCGATCGCACCTGTCCCGATACCCAAACCAGCATGGCGGGCAGCCTCAATGGTTTCGCTGAGTTCGGCTACTGTGGGGGATTCAAACAAGCAGCGCAGAGGCAGATCTACCCCGAATAAGGATCGCAACCGAGAAATCACCTGAGTTGCCAGCAGGGAATGTCCTCCCAATTCAAAGAAGTTGTTGTGGATGCCTACAAGTTTGAGACTCAGGACTTCGCCCCACAGGTTAGCTAGGATCTCTTCGGTAGGAGTGCGGGGAGGAACAAAGCTGGCTTCTAGACTCAGTTCAATATCCGGCGCAGGTTGCCACGCAAAGCTCGCAATGGCGCGGCGGTCTACCTTGCCGTTGGGGGTCAGGGGCAAAGACGAAAGCATCACGAACGCTCTTGGCACCATGTAGTCGGGCAACTTCTCCTTCAGGAAACTGCGCAGTTCATTGGTGGTGACACTTGGATCTTGGTTGGAGACGACATAGCCGACCAAGTGCTGGTTTCCGGGAGTGTGTTCCCGCACGATAACCACAGCCAAACGCACTGAGGGGTGTTGTGCCAGCACCGCCTCAATTTCTCCCAGTTCGATACGGAAGCCCCGCAGCTTCACCTGATCGTCAATGCGACCGAGAAATTCGATGTTACCATCACTGAGGATGCGGGTTTTGTCGCCTGTTTTGTACAGGCGAGAACCCGCCACAAGCGCAAAGGGGTCTGCAATAAAGGCCTTTTGTGTTAGTTGTGGATTGTTCAAATAGCCACGTCCAACACCAACCCCGCCAACGTAAAGTTCTCCCGCCACCCCAATGGGCATCGGTTGCAACTCTTTGTTGAGCACATATAACTGTGTATTTGACACCGGACGACCAATTGGGAGGTTAATTACCTCTGGTGCGGGTGGTTGGTAGATTGGGTAATGGGTGACATCATCGGAACACTCCGTTGGACCATAGGCATTCAACATTGGGATACTTGGGTAGTATTCTAACCACTGACGACATAACTGTGGTGGCAACGCCTCACCAGTCAGGAGTAACCAACGCAACTGGGGAAGATCTGGTGTAGTAGAACCATCAAGCTCGATTTCAGAAAGCACCATCCGTAATAGCGACGGTACAATCTCCAGAATTGATATTCCCTGACTCTCGACCATTGCCACCAGTTGGGCGGCATCTGCCGCTACTTCATCGCGGACAATATGTACTCGCCCACCTACCAACAGGCAAACCAGAAATTGCCAAATACTAATGTCAAAACTTTGAGAGGCAGTTTGCGCCACCACATCTAATGCACTTAGATCGAGGTCTTTAATTTTAGCATACAAATGATTCAGCATCCCTCGGTGTTCCAGCATCGCCCCCTTAGGCTTTCCTGTGGAACCGCTGGTGTAAATCACATATGCCAGGTTTTCTGGTTGGCAGCGTTTGGGTAGGTTCTCACCACAAAGATCTTGTGCCAATAGATCTTCAATCAGTAACAACTTTGGTGGTGTCACCTCAAGACTGTGAAGCGCTTGGGAAACCAGCGATGCCCACTGACTTTCTGCTAGTACTAGGGGCACCTGACTTTCTGCTAAACAGGAGCGCATCCGCTCAACCGGATGATGTGGATTCAAGGGCAGG
This sequence comes from Iningainema sp., assembly GCA_964657295.1. Taxonomy (GTDB): domain Bacteria; phylum Cyanobacteriota; class Cyanobacteriia; order Cyanobacteriales; family Nostocaceae; genus Rhizonema. Next base: position 7,076 of record CAZZVG010000030.1, read on the forward strand.
TATGCCCCTCCCGCCTTGAAAACCGCTAGCATCGCCGTCAAGAAATCAATGTTGCGATCGCATATCAAGGCGACAATCGTCTCTGGACCTACTCCTTGTTCCACCAGATACGCAGCTATCCGATTAGCACGAGCATTTAACTCGAAGTAAGTCAGTTGAGTATCCTCAAACACCGCCGCCACTGCATCCGGTGTCCGTGCCACCTGTGCTTCAAACAATTGTGGAAAACACTGATGATCGGGATACTCAGCATTCGTTTTATTTCCTGATACCAGCAACTGATGTCGTTCGGCTGCACTCAGTAGGGGCAATTGGGAAATTCGTTGTTGGGGATTGGTAACGATGCTTTCAAGCAAAATCTGGAAATGTACCGCCATGCGGGTAATCGTGGCGACATCAAATAAGTCGCTGTTGTACACCAATTCCCCTGTCAGTCCTGCCTCCGTTTCCTCAATCGACAGAAACAAATCATCAGCTACCGTAAAGTCCTCAAGGTCGAAGGTAGTTATGGAAAGCCCTGGCAGTTCCAGTTTCTCCATCATGGTATTCTGCAAGACGAACATCACCTAGAACAGGGGGGCATGGCTCAGGCTCCGCTGTGGCTGGAGTTCCTCCACCAGCTTCTCGAAGGGTATGTCTTGGTGGTCATAGGCTCCCAAGGTAATCTCGCGTACCCGTTCTAGAAGCTCCAAGAAAGTCGGATCTCCTTGAAGTTGGGTGCGCAGCACCAGGGTATTGAGAAAGAAGCCAACTACAGACTCAATTTCACTGCGGTTACGGTTGGCGATCGGGGAGCCGACGACTATATCCTCCTGACCACTATAGCGTGAGAGTAAGGTCACGAAGGCTGCCAGCAGGGTCATAAACAAGGTCTTCCCTGACTGCTGGCTCAGGGTGAGGAGCTTATGCGTCAGATCTCGATTGAGTTGAAAGTATTTACTGTTACCTCGGAAGGTCTGAACCGACGGTCGGGGTCGGTCGGTGGGTAGTTCCAGCAGGGGCGGTGCTCCTGCTAACTGTTGCTTCCAGTAATTGAGTTGCGTTTGGAGTACCTCCCCGGTGAGCCACTGCCGCTGCCAGTGAGCGAAGTCGGTATATTGGATCGGGAGTTCAGGAAGCGACAAGGGACTTCCAGTAGAGAAGGCTTTGTAAAGAACCACGAGTTCCCGAAAGAGGATTCCTATCGACCAGCCATCAGAGGCAACGTGATGCATTACCAAAAGCAGTATGTGCTCCTCTTCACCCAGCCGCAGCAAACTTGCTCCCAACATTAAATCAGAGGACAAGTTGAATGGACGTTGAGCCTCTTTTTTTAGGATTCGTTGAACTTCTGCTTCACGATCAGTATCCGACCACTCACTCAGATCGATCAGTGGCAGTTCCACCGACTGTCTCTCGGTAATGACTTGCACTGGGCTTCCATCCACAGAGACAAAAGTGGTACGTAGTGCCTCGTGGCGAACCACGAGAGCATTAAGCGTTTGTTGCAGTGCCTCTACTTTAAGGATGCCGCTCAGGCGCACTCCTGTGCAGATATTGAAGGGGCTATTAGGATCTAACTGATCCAAGAACCACAACCTTTGCTGAGAAAAGGAAAGTGGACAAGGCTCCGACGTTTCTCTGCGAGGAATTCTTTGGTTTTTGACAACAAAATTACCCTTTTTGATTAGGCGCTGCTGGAGCAGTGCGAGCTTTTCTGGAGAAAGATTAGCGATACGTTGACTAAAATCACTCATTGCTTATTGTTCCTAGAAAACTACTTTGCTTTATTGACGAGTCATAGCAATGCTTCGTTTTACTGGGGTTCTTCGAGTTCTTCCAATTCAGCCAAAATGCGAGCCATCTCTTCTGACTCTGTCTCATTAGCTAGGCTTAGGACGACATTCGCCGCTAGATCGGCCACAGTCTGCGTCTCAAACAGTGTACGTAGGGAAAGTTCCACCTGTAAGGAGTCGCGAATCCTGGAGATGACCTGAGTTGCCAGCAGAGAGTGTCCCCCTAAGTCGAAGAAATTATCGTAGATGCCGACCAGCTCTAGCCCAAGAATTTCAACCCAGATGCCTGCAAGCATCTCCTCTACTGGGCTACGGGGTGCGACGAAAGTGCTGTTTATTTCGGGGTGTGCCCAATCGGGCGCAGGAAGTGCCTTGCGGTCTACCTTGCCGTTGGGGGTGAGGGGCATTTTCTCCAACATTACGAACGCTGCTGGCACCATATAGTCAGGCAGTTTCTCCTTCAGGAAACTGCGCAGAACGCTTGTGGTAGGTATTTCAAGGTTGGAAACAATATAGGCTACTAGGCGCTTATTGCCTGGTTGCTCTTCTCTGGCGATGACCACCGCTTCCCGTACTTGGGGGTGTTGTGCCAGCACTGCCTCAATTTCTTGGAGTTCGATGCGAAAGCCCCGTACCTTAACTTGGTAGTCAATGCGACCGAGAAACTCGATGTTGCCGTCTCTTAGGTAACGGACTTTATCGCCAGTTTTGTACAGGCGCTCACCTGCCTGTTGAGCAAAGGGGTTCGGAATAAAAGCCTGTTGTGTCTGTTGTGGATTGTTGAGATAGCCACGTCCAACACCGACCCCGCCAACGTACAGTTCTCCCGCCACCCCAATTGGTACTGCTTGCAACTCTTTGTCAAGTACATATAATTGTGTATTTGACACTGCACCACCAATCGGGAGGTTGAGCATCCCCGACTCAGGTGGCTCTTTAATCGGGTAATGGGTGACATCATCGGAACACTCTGTTGGACCATAAGCATTCAACATTGGGATCGTCGGGTAGTAGTCTAACCACTCACGACATAACTGTGGTGGCAAAGCCTCACCAGTCAGGAGTAACCAACGCAAAGAAGATAGATCGGGTCTGGCAGCATCATCAAGCTTGATATCTTGAAGCATCATCCGCAACAGCGACGGCACAATCTCTAGAATCGATATTCCCTGACTCTCCACTAGTGCCAGCAGTTGGGCAGGATCTGCCATCTCATTGGGGACAATATGAACTCGCCCTCCCACCAATAGTGCTACCAGAAATTGCCAGATACTGATGTCAAAACTCTGAGGAGCAGTTTGCGCGACCACGTCGGTAGCAGTTAAATCCAATTCTTTAATCTTAGCATACAAATGATTCAGCATCCCCCGATGTTCGAGCATTGCTCCCTTGGGAGTTCCTGTCGAACCCGAGGTATAAATGATATATGCCAGGTTCTCCGGCAGGCAGCGTCTAGGCAGGTTCTCACTAGAGTGCTGTTGTGCCGCCATATCTTCGAGCAGCAATATCTGGGGTGGTGTACTTGAGAGACTGTTGAGCGCAGAGGAAACCATCGGTTCAAACTGTCTAGTCGCCAGTACTAGGGGCACCTGACTTTGCTCTAAACAGGATCTCATGCGCTCAACCGGATGATTTGGATTCAAGGGTAGGTATGCCCCTCCCGCCTTGAACACCGCCAGCATTGCCGTTAAGAAATCAAGGTTGCGTTCCACTAGCAAGGCGACAATTGTCTCAGGTCCTACTCCCAACTCCACCAGATGCGAAGCCCAACGGTTGGCACGAGCGTTCAACTCAAAGTAAGTCATTTGCTGGTTTTCAAACACTGCAGCCACTGCATTCGGGGTCCGTGCCACCTGTGCTTCAAACAACTGTGGAAAACACTGTTTTAGAGGAAACTCAGCAGTGGTGTTGTTCCATTCCACCAGCAACTGATCCCTCTCGGCGGCATTCAGAAGCGGTAATTCTGCCAGATGCTGTTGGGGATTAGCAACGATGCCTTCAAGCAAGGTTTGGAAATGTCCTACCATTCGGGTAATTGTGGTAGCATCGAACAAGTCTTTGTTGTAGACTAAATCCCCAGTCAGTCCCGCCTCCGTTTCCTCTATTGACAACAGCAAATCATCAGTTGCAGTCACCTCCTCCAGTTTCAAGGGAGTCATGGAAAGCCCTGGCAGTTCTAATTTCCCCGTCAGGGTATTCTGCAACACGAACATGACTTGGAACAGGGGTGTATAGCTCAGGCTGCGCTGTGGTTGAAGTTCTTCGACCAACTTCTCGAAGGGCAGGTCTTGGTGGGCATAGGCATCCAAGGTCATTTCCCGCACAAGTTCTAGTAGCTCGACAAAAGTGGGATTTCCCTGAAGTTGGGTGCGCAGCACTAGGGTATTGACAAAGAAGCCAATGAGTGATTCAATTTCACTGCGGTTGCGGTTGGCGATCGGGGAGCCGATAACTATATCCTCCTGACCGCTGTAGCGTGAAAGTAAAGTGACAAAAGCCGCCACTAAAGTCATAAATAGGGTCACACCTGACTGCTGGCTCAGGGTGATGAGCTTGTGCGTCAACTCCTGATGAAGTTGAAAGTGTTCAGTGCTACCTCGAAATGTTTGAACTGACGGGCGAGGGCGGTCGGTGGGGAGTTCCAGCAGTGGTGGTGCTGCTTCTAACTGTTGCTTCCAGTAGTTGAGTTGGGTTTGTAGTACCTCCCCACAGAGCCAAGAACGCTGCCAGTGAGCAAAGTCGGCATATTGGATCGGCAAAGAAGGCAAGGGGTTCGGCAATCCGGCACAGAAAGCTTCATAGAGTGCAGACAACTCGTGGACGAATATCCCCATTGACCAGCCATCAGAGACAATGTGGTGCATCACGAGTAACAACACATGGGATTGTTCTTCCAACCGCAGCAGTGTGACTCGCAGCAACGGACCGTTTGCTAGGTCAAACGGTCGCTGAGCCTCCTCTGTAGCCCATCGTCGCACTTGTTCATTAGGTAATTGCAAGTCCACCACTGGCATCTTCACAGTAATGGCAGGGGCAATTACTTGCACTGGGGAGCCATTCACAATCTTGAAGGTAGTGCGCAGGACTTCGTGACGCCGCACAATTTCAAGCAATGCCATCTCTAGGGCGTCTACCTGCAGGGAACCAATGAGGTGCAGGGGTTCTGGCATGTTGTAAGTCGCAGTTTCGCCCTCCAGTTGGTCTAGGAACCACAATCTAGCTTGGGCAAAGGACAGGGGTAGGTAGCCGTTGCGTGGGACAGGTGCGATCGCCGGTACCATGAACCCCAAACCATCATGGCGGGTTGCGTCGATCAACTTGCTGAGTTCCGCTATGGTGGGGGATTCAAACAAGCGGCGCATGGGCAGATCCACCTCGAATAAGGATCGCAACCGAGAAATCATCTGAGTTGCCAGCAGGGAATGTCCTCCCAGTTCAAAGAAGTTGTTGTGGATGCCAACAAGTTCGAGACTGAGGATTTCCGCCCACAGTTTAGCTACGACCTCTTCCGTAGGAGTGCGGGGAGGGACAAAGCTGGTGGTAAGACTCAGTTCAATATCTGGTGTGGGCAAAGCGCGGCGATCTACTTTACCATTGGGGGTCAGAGGTATTTTCTCAAAGACCACGAATGCTGAGGGCATCATGTAGTTGGGCAACTTGTCCTTCAAGAAACTGCGCAGTTCATTGGTGGTGACACTTGGCTGCTGGTTGGGAACGACATAAGCCACTAGGTGCTGGTTTCCGGGAGTGTGTTCCCGAACTATGACCACCACCTCCCGCACTGAGGGGTGTTGTGCCAGCACCACCTCAATTTCTCCAAGTTCAATGCGGAAGCCGCGAATCTTCACCTGATCGTCAATGCGACCGAGAAATTCGATGTTACCATCACTGAGGATGCGGGTTTTGTCGCCTGTTTTGTACAGGCGAGAACCCGCCACAAGCGCAAAGGGGTCTGCAATAAAGGCCTTTTGTGTTAGTTGTGGATTGTTCAAATAGCCACGTCCAACACCAACCCCGCCAACGTAAAGTTCTCCCGCCACCCCAATGGGCATCGGTTGCAACTCTTTGTTGAGCACATATAACTGTGTATTTGACACCGGACGACCAATTGGGAGGTTAATTACCTCTGGTGCGGGTGGTTGGTAGATTGGGTAATGGGTGACATCATCGGAACACTCTGTTGGACCATAGGCGTTCAACATTGGGATACTTGGGTAGTAATCTAACCACTGACGGCACAACTGTGGTGGCAATGCTTCACCAGTCAAGAGTAACCAACGCAACTGGGAAAGATCTGGTTGAGCCGGACTATTAAGCTCTATTTCCGAAAGCATCATCCGCAACAGCGATGGCACAATCTCCAGAATTGATATTTTCTGAGTCTCCACCATTGCCACCAGTTGGGCGGGATCTGCTGCTACTTCATCACGGACAATATGTACTCGCCCTCCCACCAGCAGGCAAACCAGAAATTGCCAGATACTAATGTCAAAACTTTGAGAGGCGGTTTGCGCCACCGCGTCTAATTCCGTTAAATTCAGGTCAATAATTTTAGCATACAAATGATTCAGCATTCCCCGGTGTTCGAGCATTGCCCCCTTGGGCTTTCCTGTGGAACCACTTGTGTAAATCACATATGCCAGGTTTTCTGGTTGGCAGCGTTTGGGCAGGTTCTCACCACAAAGATCTTGTGCCAATAGATCTTCAATCAGCAACAACTTTGGTGGTGTCACTGAGAGGCTAGGAAGCGATTGGGAGACAAGCGGTGTCCACTGGCTTGCTGCTAGAACTAGGGGCGCCTGACTTTGCTCCAAACAGGAGCGCATCCGCTCCACTGGATGATGTGGATTCAGGGGCAGGTATGCCCCTCCCGCCTTGAAAACCGCTAGCATCGCCGTCAAGAAATCAATGTTGCGATCGCACAGCAAGGCAACAATTGTCTCCGGGCCTACTCCTTGCTCTACTAGATGCATTGCCCAACCATTGGCGCGAGCGTTCAACTCCAAGTAAGTGAGATGAGTATCCTCAAACACCACAGCCACTGCATTCGGCGTCCGTGCCACCTGTTGTTCAAATAACTGTGGAAAACACTGGTTCAGGGGATACTCTGCGGCGGTATCGTTCCATTCCACCAGCAACTGATGTCGTTCGGCTGCACTTAGCAGGGGTAATTGGGAAACTTGCTCTGTTGGGTTGGCAACGATGCCAGAGAGCAAAATCTGGAAATGTTCCGCCATGCGGGTAATGGTAGCCGCATCAAACAAGTCGCTGTTGTACACCAATACCCCTGTCAGTCCTGCCTCCGTTTCCTCAATCGACAGGGTCAAATCAAACTTGGCAGTGACATGGTCCTCCAGTTCCAAGGGAGTAATGGTCAAACCAGGCAGTTCCAGTTCCCCCACTGGGGCATTCTGCAAGACGAACATTACCTGGAATAGGGGTGTATAGCTTAGGCTGCGCTCTGGTTGAAGTTCTTCCACCAGCTTCTCGAAGGGCAGATGCCGATGGGCATAGGCTCCCAAGGTAATTTCGCGCACCCGTGAGAGCAGATCCAAGAAAGTGGGATTGCCCCTCAGGTCGGTACGCAGCACCAGCGTGTTGGCAATAAAGCCAATCAGCTTCTCTGTTTCGACATTGCGGTTGGCAATTGGCGATCCTACTAGGATATCTTCCTGACCAGTATAGCGGTAGAGTAACGTCTGAAATGCCGCAAAAAGAAGAGTATTGAGCGAA
>CAZZVG010000031.1:0-3459 GCA_964657295.1 Iningainema sp.
AATTAACCATACAACTTATTATTCCTTCTCAACCGGGGCTGTCTGAAGAAACTTCTGGATATCAATCTGGTAGTAGACTTGATGTTTTCCAGAACTATGCTGTATCGGTCCAGTACCACGCCCTCTCAAGATGTCTTTTAGATCCGAGAGAATTTCTAGAGGATCATCTTGGGGTCGTAGCGTTAGTAGTGTAATATCACAAGCGCCATCTTTTTGATTGGCTGTGCAAATTACCGATTGACCGTTGACTATCCCATTCGTGATATAACCTAGGCTTTGCTTGTCGTAAGCATTTTGCAATCGGGACGATACGTCTTGACACCGCTGTTGCGGGGTGAAATTTTGATTGTTAAACCACGAATATTTCCAACGTACAACTGCAATTTTCCCCCGTGGTGTCCAAGCATAAGTGGTGGGTAAGCGTTTATTAGCCCCTTGGTCGAAACCAGAAGCACAGATAAAGCGAACTTCGTCACTAGCTTTGGCTTGACTAACTATAGATATTGTGCTGATAGCAGTAAGGACGCAGCCAAGTAACAGAGAAATGCTTAATTTGAGTTTCATACTTTTTTGTTCTTTAATCCTGACTAACGAGATTGGGATAATAGCCATCCAGCTTTCTCCGCAAAACCAGCAACATCAATAGATGCCATTGCGGTTGTCGCCCTAGGGTGTATTGTTAAGGTTTATCTTAAAACCTGATTCATAAACGCACTCATAATTTGATTAAAACTTCTTCAACCTAAGCAAAAAAGCTAAGTAGGTGAAGTTTTTCTCAACATTGTCAAAATCTGTTAGCCTGTTGTTAAAGTCAAGATTAGCTCCCACTACATCAATTCAGTAATCAAAAACCTAACCCCCCAGCCCCCTTCCCTAGAAGGGAAGAGGGAGCCTTATTTCGGTGTTTTTTTCTATTCCCATTCTTCTAGCAAAGGACACCCTGTTGTCAATGCAGAAAACTGCACCATTATTTTTTTTAGTTGTGCTAATTAAAGCTTGAATGTAAAATCTAGTTTATCAAAAACTTATTAGAGTATTATTGTTAGGTTAAATATGTTTTTATTGCCCAAGCAAAACCCCCGGTGATTGTACCGAGGGCAGGGCAAAAGCATTTATTGTGGCAGATATATGAATAATGGGTTTCTTGCTTACCCTTCATCGTTTCATTCATTTTCGCAACATTCTTAGTGGTGCAAGATTTGAGTTAACGGCGTAGCAGAGAACTTAGAGATCGTTATTTCAGAGCATGAGGAATAATTATGGACTTAGAATCCCAAATTAGACTAGAATCTAGCCAAGCAGCTAGGTTAAGTCAAGAGGCTAATCGCGCCTTTGCAGCAAAAGGCATTAATGAAGCAAGCGGTGGAAGCAGGACAAAGATGTCAAAGCTTAATCCAGCAGTACAATTAAAGTAATACATGCTACTAGCTAGGCACGTAAGCTCTCAGAAAAGAAAGGTGAATTGGTTGGATTAGTTTCGCTGTTAGGAGAATAATTATGAATCGCAAGCACATCGATATAAAGTGGAGCGAAATTCAGTTTCATCTCTGGCGGCTAACAGAGTCGGAATATAGTCAGCTTCGCAGCAGTAGCTTACCTATCAAGGAAGATGGGCTTTCTCTCATGGAATTCATGCTGTATGAACGCTATAACCCCAATCGCCTAACATTACCCAAAGCGTTTCTGACACTGGAACATGTGTTTGGTAAAACCTCAGATTTTTTTGATGATTGGAAAGGTTCTTTCAGTTTCCCATTGCTGCTTTTAGTACAGAAACCTGTAGGGCAGTTTTTCTATTTAATGCGGATTCACGACCATCGTGGATCTCTGTACTACCTGCTCTATCGGCTCTTAGAAAATGGTGTTGGTGACTATGATGTTAATGTTTATCATGAACCGGAGGAGCTTGAATTTTCTCGGGGCGAGATTAATGACTTTATCAGCTACTTATACAGGTATTTAGTTAGTATTTCTAAGAAGATTTGTCAACCACCAATTCAGCCGTTTTTGAAGCACATTGACTCTAACCATATTCTTTATGGATATCGGAATGGAGAGTTTTTTGAAGAGCAAATTGATTCAGAGTCAGAATACAAGGCAGCGATTCAAGCGTTTGAAGAAACTTACGGCTCAGTGGTTATCGAGGAGCAGTCAGGAAATCTGAAATCACTCCTCCAGCAAATTACAGGTGATATTGTATCCGGTAGAATGGGCGATCGCACTCTGAGCTAACGCTATATTAGTATTAAGCTATGCGTCAACAAAATAGAATTTTACCATTTATATGTAAATTTGATATGATAATTATGATATAATAAAAAGTAATAATAATGTAAAAAGTCACAATTACCTTGGAAGGCGAGGAAAAATATTTTGGGTAAAGCTTGCTTACGTAGTAGTAAAACTTGATATGATTGGCAGGAAGTTACCTAAATAAGCAAGTGCCTCGCAGTGATATTGATCGTATCAGAGAGAAGATCAAACTTCGACAATACGATATGTCAGCCCATGCAATGGAAGAGATGGCTGAGGATATGCTGATGATTCTGGATGTGGAAGAGGCAATTTTAAGCGGTGAAGTCATCCGGGTAGAAAAAGATGACCCAAGAGGAACAAAATATGTGGTAGTGGGGACGGCATTAGATCAACAAACACCTGTTGGGGTTGTTGGACGTTTCGCCAGCACCGGACGTTATTTAATCATCACAGTTTACGAAGTCACTGATTTCGAGGGTTAGAGATATGTATGGATACAGATGCGAATATTGCGAAGGAACCGTTCAACCACGCATTGTCAAGCGCGAGGCATTCAAACATAAAGATGGATTCGTTATTCTTGAAGATGTGACGATTGGTGTTTGTGATAACTGTGGCAATCGATACTACTGTGCCGATATTCTCCATACTGTTCATGCTATTGCGACTGGAGCAAAATCCCCGGAGAGAACCGAACAGATCCCGGTAGCGTCAGGAATTCGTTGATTTGCTTTACCTGCTTCTTGAACGGTTAAAACATCGTGCCCCAAAGCTCGCAGGAATTCTACAACCGGTAATGGGTATTGTTCATCAGCATAAAGACGCCCCTAGTCCCTACAGAACCTCATGCATCACTTCATCATTTTCTCGGATATCTGTCTCAATTTCGTCTGGTTCGGCTGCGGCGTATACCCAAGCATTTGCAATATCAGTAGCAGAAAGCGATGGATAGCTTGTAAGTAAGTCAGCTTCGCTGTATCCAATGCGACGAGCTTCTACAGCAATTACCCCATCATTTTTATTTTCTACCAAGATATTAACCTTCAGGTTAGCAGTCTGTGGCATAGGTGTAATGTAAAAATTGATCAAGTTAGGTGCGTAATACATCAATATTAGCGGTTGCTTGGGGAAAGTATGAAGAAAGATTATTTACTGCTAAGTAGGTCGAAAAAATAAATTATCATTCGTAGTTGCGCTGACCTC
>CAZZVG010000031.1:3469-14415 GCA_964657295.1 Iningainema sp.
AACTACAAGACGACAAAGTCATTTTTAAAAGCACGTATATTAGCGATCGCAGATGAGAAAGGACTCATAAACTGGCAGCTTGGAGCGGTTGATGGGTCTTTTTCCCCCTGGGAAAGGTGGAGGTGAAGAAGTTGCCTATGGTGGTAAAGGAAAGGGTATCTTAATACACACGCTTACAGAGGGGAATGGAATGCCGCTTTCTAACTCTACGACCCCAGCCAACGGGAACGAGACAGAACAGGTACTACCCCTGTTAGACCTCGTAAAATTAAAAACTTTAAAGCGCGGTAGACCACGCAAACGACTCAAGGTACTAGCTGCAGATATTGGCTACGACTCTAGAGAACAACGTACCAAGTTACGTAAACGGGGCATTCGACCCCAAATACCAAAAAGAAACTGGAAAACAAAGAAAAACACTCGTCTGACCTATCAAAATTTCTGCACCAAGATTCCAGCAAGAGCGTTGTTTTGCTTGGTATCAACGCAAATATCGTCGTTTAGTTGTACGCTGGGAGCGACAAAAGGTATATTTTGATGCATTTATTGACCTTGCTACCATACATATCTGGATTCAAAGAATATTATTAGTGTCATATCTTGCGCCATTCTCAACTTGGCTCGATAAACCGGGTTTCTAAACGATAAATTAAGGGTTTCAGCTTTACATATTCGTAATAAACCTGGTTTCTGGCGGTGGTGCAAGATGTAAGTAGTGGGATAGGTTCCTTGTACAAGAATAGATTATCATATTTGGACATTAGTGGGATAGGTTCTTGTACTGAGGGATGCGAGAGGAGTTTTTGTGCGTCGGCAATTAGGCGATCGCCCCAAAGATTTTGTTTGAGATACTCTACATCAGCATACCTTTTATCCAAGCGCATGGCGGCTAGTGCCATGCTTAAGCTTTTTTGTTGCTCTCCTTGGGCGTACAAAGCTACTGCTATTGCTAGTTGCGCTTGGGCCGCATTACTGTTAATCTTGAGTGATTGCTGCCACTCTGCAATCGCTCCCTGTACATCTCCTTTTTCGTATTTGATATGTCCAATGTTGACGCTTGCAGACCAGAATTTTTCATCCTTAGCAACCGCCTGATTATAATCTGATAGGGCAGCGGTATAGTCTTGGAGTTTGTGGTAGACAATACCCCGCTGAAAGTAGCGTTGTGGATTGTTAGGCTGGAGTTTAATCACTTGATTGTAATCAGAGAGCGCTCCCTGATAATCTTTCAACTCTTGGCGGACTATACCCCGCACAGAGTAGGCTAATGCATTGTTAGGCTCGAGTTTAATCACTTGATTGTAATCTACCAATGCCCCTTGATAATCTTTCAACTGATAGCGGACTATACCCCGCAGAGAGTAGTTTAATGCATTGTTAGGCTCGAGTTTAATCGCTTGATTGTAATCCAATAGCGCTCCCTGATAATCTTTCAACTCTCTGCGGACATCACCCCGCAACCCGTAGGCTTGAGCATTTTTAGGCTGGAGTTTAATCGCTTGATTGTAATCAAATATCGCTCCCTGATAATCTTTCAAACCTGCGCGGGCTTGACCCCGCGACCAATAGGTATCCGCATCCGGCTCGAGTTCTATAACTTTAGAATAATCCGCAATTGCTCTTTGATAATCTTTCAACTCTTGGCGGATCAAACCCCGAAGAGAATAAGCAATTGCATAGTCTGGCTGGAGTTTAATTATTGTATCAGAATCTGCAATTGCTCCCTGATAATCTTTTAACTCTCTACGGACTAGACACCTCAATCCATAAGCCAGACCATAGTCAGGCTGAAGTTTCAGCACTTGATTGTAATCGAACAGCGCCCCCTGATAATCTTTTGACCCTTGACGGATCACACCCCGGAGGAAGTAGCTTGTAAATAGAGGCTTGATCTCAATTGCCTTATTTAACGCCGCGATCGCTTCTGGGTAGCGTTTTAAGTTTAACAGCATCCCACCTCGCCGTTCATAGAAGTTAACAACATCGTTTTTGTACTTGATCGCCTCATCAATTGCTGCTAACGCTGAGGAGTATTTTTCTAAGCTGTAAAGCACTTCACTTTTGAACACCCAAGCTTCATAGTAGTCGGGTTGAATCTTTGTGGCTTGATCCAAAGCAGCTACCGCTTCGTCGTATTTTTTTTGGGAATTTAAGGCTAACGCCAGTGCATAATAAGCATGTGGGAAGTCTGGCTTAAGCTTGATTGCTTGAAGCAAAGCAGTCTCTGCTTCCGAATATCTTCCTAATCGCCATAGTTGATTGCCATAATTGAGCCAATCAATCTCCTTGGCATTTTGTAGCGGCTTTTCGACAGTAAACAATGGATGATTTTGGAGCGAATTAATTTCTACTTCTGTAAGTTTTTTTGGTGCAGTAGTAACGATTTTCAATAATTCTGGTTTCAATCCCGCTCTTGTGGTTAGACCTAAAAGCGTACTGCTCGATACTCCGCGACCAAAACCTAAATTTACCTGACTATTTACTATTTCATCCTCTGAACCTGCGTTAATCGCAATCACTTGCCCCTTTGAATCTAACACTGGTCCTCCACTCATTCCTGCTAGTGTCAGATTGGAGTAAATCAGTTCGTAGCCATTATTAATCAAACACTCAAAATTACAATCGTCTTTTGCACGGGTAAATACTTTCTCTTTACTCTGAAGCCTACCTGCGGTGAACTTCCGCTTTCCTCCAGAGTACCCAGGAAAACCAGATAGAAATACCCAATTATTTTTGCTCAAGTTGAATAGGTTATATTTAGCAATCTTGGCGACTGAGTAGGTTTGATTAGTGGTAAACTTTAACAGCGCTGCGTCCAATCCTTCCGGTTTGACAATGTTCTCCTGTTGCAATGCATATCGCTGTCCATCTGGTGTGACAATTTCATAAGAGTCTGGATTCTTTACTACATGAAGTGCAGTGACGACATAGTAAGTCTGTCCAGTATGTGCAATGATGACTCCGGAACCGTTACCATTGTTTTTGGAGTCAATCCGCACGGTAATTTGTTCAGCAATGCTATTAACTTGAACGACTATATTATTAGTAGCTGGCGGCTGTGTAGGCTGTTGCTGATTTTGTCCTTTTGGTGAGACATCTGCAATATTGGGAGCGATTTGTGCTATTGTTTGAATTGGGACAGCAAAGCTGAGTTGTCTAAAATGTTGCAGTTGTTCAGTGCTGGGGCGACTCCCATTTTGGTAGACATAAGCATCATTTAAAATAGCGAAGTTCAGTAAACCATTTACCCCAATTAACTGACCTTCAAGATTTAATAGTGGTCCCCCACTCATTCCTTGTTGAACGGAGTTGGTATAACCAATCTGATAACCTCCAACTAAAGGTTGGGGAGACAACAAGGAGATTTTGCCACTGCTAATGACTAATTTTTGACTATCATCAGGGAACCCAGCAGCGAAAACTTCTTGATTTTCTGATAAGTTTGCGGTCGGGGCTAAAGGTACAACGCGATAGTTTTCTTTGGCGTTAAACTGTAGTAAGGCTAAATCATTACCTTTGAGAGAATCACCACGACTGATAACGACCGCTGAATGAGTTTTGCCATCAAGAGTTTGGATGCGATAAGCTTCTTTAGAGTTAACCACATGGGCATTGGTTAAAATGGTGTAAGTTTGCCCAACTTTGTTGATTAAAATCCCACTTCCACCCTGATGAACACTCAAAACTTTAACGGTGATGGCTTGGGCTAGTTGACGAATCTCTGCTGTTGTAGAGACGCGAAATTTCGCGTCTCTACTCAAGGTCGCGTCTCTACTTACGAGTACTGGAGTCGGATGATCGGGTTGGTTGAATATTCCAGCATCGGCGGTTGGGAGGAACAAGAGACTGCTGAAGCTGGCGATCGCAATAACATTGAAGCGGTTCATTTTTTCTGTGAATACTGTTAGGTGAAAAATACAGGTTTATTACTCGTTCCCAGGCGTAAGCCCGGAGGATGCAACTCTATAGCAGTCCTTCTTCGTAGTAATGGTGGGCAATGCCCACCCTACTAGTTGCTAATGGTTGAGAACAATTAACAATTAACCATACAACTTAGTTATTCCTTATCAAGCGGGGCTGTTTTTAGAAAGTTATCCATATCAATCTGGTAGTAAACTTGACTTTTTCCCGAACTATGCTGTATTGGTCCAGTACCACGCCCCCTCAATATTTCTTTCAAATCCGAGAGAATCTCTAGAGGATCGTCTTTTGGTCGTAGAGTTAGAAGTGTGATATCGCAAGCGCCATCTTTTTGACCAAAAAGAAAAAGGTACAGAGCAAGTAAATTTATTTATGGAAAATAAAAAAATGTATTTCGAGACGCATAGCGCGCGAAGCTCTCCGGGGGAAACTTCCCCCGGAAGACTTCGCAAGAAATACTACGTCCTTATTACAAGCACCTTTATTTATTTATGGGGTTCTTACTTTTGAATGAGTGACTTTTGACTTTTGACGAACCCGAAGGGGCGTGACGGGCTGTGCAAATTACTCCTTGACCATTTGCTGTGCCATTGGTGATATAACTTAGGCTTTGATTGTTGTAAGCAGTCTGGAATCGGGACGATACGTCTTGACACCGCTGTTGTGGGCTAATCTGACTGTCAAACCACGAATATTTCCAACGTACAACTGCGATTTTCCCTCTTGATGTCCAAGCATAAGTAGTGGGGAAGCGTTTATTAGCCCTTTGGTCGAAACCAGAAGCACAGATAAAGCGAACTTCGTCATCGGCTTTGGCTTGACTAACTACAGAAGTTATGCAAGTAACAGTGAGAACGCAGCCAGTTAATAGGAAGGCGATTGATTTAAGGTTCATAGTTTTTCTCATTTAAGGTAGCAGTAATAAGAACAGGATGTTTTAACGAACCGCAGAGGAGCCAGCGCTGCAGGAGGGTTTCCCTCCGCAGGCGACTGGCGTCGCGCAGAGAACGCAGAGAAGATCACAGGGGAGACAAAATACGGTTCGGTTAACCATGTTCATGTTTGAAACATCCCCCCTAACCCCCCTTTTTTTAAGGGGGGTTGGGGGGATCAAGTCTTATCCGAACGTATTGAGAGAGGAGAAGGTGTCAGCCATATTGATGCCATTGCTGTTCTTGCCTTGAGAGTTTGTTAGTTTTAAATTTAAATCTTGAGCTTGAGACAGCTTATAATTTGAGGTAAACTTCTTCAAATTCAGTTAAAAAGACATTTTTGTGAAGTTTTTTTCAACATTCTTCAACCAGTGAAAATTTGAATTATCAATTGAACAGAGTGATTTTATTCTATGTATAAGCCATGCAATCAATTGCCGGACTAAGCTGTTCCACATTTAACTTGCATCCTTCGGGGCGGGCAGGATGCCCACCCCACAGGAGTTTAATGAAATTTAGATGTGCAAATTAGATGTGTTTTAGCTTAATATCCGTCCGTTTTAACGGACTCACTATCCGCTTTATAGTCCAATACGGTTCAGTTAAGGCTGAACGATGGGAATGTTAGGTTCTGTAGAGACGCGAAATTTCGCGTCTTTACATAGGTTTTCGGTAGGTAAACGACTACTGAACCGTATTGCTTTATAGTCGGTTTTAACCGACTTAGGCTATTAGACAGGAACTTTAGTTCCTGGCTGGTTGAGTAAGAATGAAATAGTCCTGATAAATTGAATAATGTTAAAGTTTACTTTGGCGCTAATAGCTTGTCAAGCATTATTAGTAACATCCTATGTATCCTGATACGCTATTAAATTTGGCTATTTAAAGATTAATTAAACTTTATTAAAATAAAATAAAACTATGAATCAAGAAACATTTGACAAAATATATCAATCCGAATTGACTCCGAAACAAAAGAAAGTGTTACCTCTATTTTTAGGTGGTCAAACAGATGAACAGATAGCTACAGAAATTGGTGCTACTCATCGTAGTACTGCTAGCCATCAACTAAGAAATATATCCAAAAGATTTGGCTTTCATCCTGAAACTGAACCAGATTACCGTTGCAATTTGGTTGAGCTATTTGCCAAATATAAGCCGGAATTAGTCAGTGTTAAAGCTTTAGAAAAATGCGGATATATCATCCACAACATCCGCTTTCCAGAAGGTCCAGAACTACTAAACTCCTCTTTTTATCAAGAGCGGAGTCCCATCGAATCTCGTTGTTATCGAGCCATTAAAGAACCAGGTGCGCTCATTCGGATTAAAGCCCCAAAGCAGATGGGTAAAACTTCGCTGCTGAAGAGAATTAGGGCGGAAGCTAAAAAAAATAACTATAGCACAGTCTATTTAAATTTTAGCTTAATAGAAACAAATAAATTTGCTAGCGAAAATGATTTTTTACGCAGTTTTTATGCCTATGTAATTAATCAGCTACCCACCGCACCTCCACTGACAGAATGGGATCAAGATACTCCGAGTATGGTTAACTGTACTAGGCTATTTCAAAGTTTGTTAAAACAATTAGATGGTGTTTTAGTTTTGGCTTTAGATGAAGTAGATAAATTGTTTGAATACCCAGAGATTTATAAAAACTTTTTCCCGATGTTACGCAACTGGAATGAAAACGCCAATGAGTCAGAAACATGGGAGAAACTGCGGTTATTAGTGGCACATTCTACTGAAGATTATGGACGGTTAGATATTAATCAATCTCCTTTTAATGTCGGCTTACCGATTAAGTTAGACGAATTTACTGAAGAGCAAGTGCAGAGTTTAGCTATGCGTCATGGACTAGATAGTAAAAATATTCTTCCCATCATGTCTCTAGTAGGAGGACATCCTTATTTAGTGCGTTTGGCGCTTTATTATTTGGTACGTCAGGATCTCACCATTGTCCAATTGCTAAAAGCAGCTAGCACCGATGCAGGAATTTATACCGAGCATTTGCGCCGACATTTGGAGACTCTCCAAGAAAACCAAGAATTAGGAACAGTATTTAAACAAATAGTTACTACTAATGAACCAGTTAAATTAGAACGAAAAACTCGGCAAATATATCAGTTAGATAGTATGGGAGTCATTAAAATCACCAATAATTTGGTAATGCCCCGTTGCCGTTTGTATCAGGAATATTTTGGCGATCGCTTGTAGCAACACCCAATTTACTAATAAGTAGGAGGACATAAATAATTTTTTGTCTCACGCAAAGACGCAAAGAAGAACACTAATTAAAAGACTTTTGCCAGAAATTTAATGATTCATAAGCTCAACCATTTCTACTCTCTGCGTCCTCTGCGCCTCTGCGGTTCTAAAAAAATAGTAGGCAAAAACAATGGAATTTGACAACTATTATAAAGTTGGTGGCAGCTTAAATGCCAATCATCGCACTTATGTAGTCCGAAAAGCTGACCAACAAATCTTTGAGTTTTTAAAAGCTGGAGAATATTGTTTCGTTTTTAACTCGCGACAGATGGGCAAATCAAGTTTGCGAGTCCAAACGATGAAAAAACTCAGAGCAGAAGGAATAAAATGTGCTTCTATTGATCTGACCCTAATCGGTAGTCATGTCAGTCAAGAAAAATGGTACAAAGGATTTGCCAATCAGTTGTTATCCAGCTTTGAAATAGATGAAATTGATTTCAATAGCTGGTGGAATAGTCATCATGGATGGACAGATTTACAACGATTCAATCTGCTCATTGAGTCCGTGCTACTGAAGAAATTAGCGTCAAATATTGTCATTTTTATTGATGAAATTGATACCCTACTCAAAAGTGAGTTTAAGGATGATTTTTTTGCTTTTATTCGCGCTTGTTATAACCAACGAGCCGATCAGGCAAAATACGATCGCTTGACTTTTTGTTTACTAGGAGTTGCCACTCCCTCGGATTTGATTCAAGAAAGAGAGCGTACACCGTTTAATATTGGTAGTTCAATAGAGTTAACTGGGTTTAGCTTTGCAGAAGCAAAGGATGCATTAATTCCGGGATTAGAGGGAGTAGAGTATCCTGAAACTGTCTTAAAAGAGGTGTTAAATTGGACTGGTGGACAACCGTTTCTTACCCAGAGGTTATGCAGTCTCATTGTACAAAGACCAGAAAGCAGCAAGCTTAATATTGATCAGTTAGTTCAAAATTGCATTATCCAGAATTGGGAATCTCAAGATGAACCAGAGCATTTACGAACTATTCGCGATCGCCTCCTACGGAATGAACAAAAAGCTGCTAGGCTACTAGGATTGTATCAGCAAGTTTTGAATTATAACACCTCTTCCCCAGGCGAAGGGGTTATGATAGATGGGAGTCATGAGCAAACAGAATTAAGACTATCAGGTTTAGTAGTCAAAAAAGATAATTATTTAAAAGTATACAACCCAATTTATCAAGCAGTTTTTGATCGTGATTGGCTTAAGCACGAATTAGACAAATTGCGCCCATATAGTGAAGCAATCAACAACTGGTTAAATCATCATCGCGATTCATCGGGGTTATTGCGAGGGAAAGCCTTAGATGATGCTCAAGCATGGGCTGTAGGTAAAAGTTTAAGTACTTGGGATTATGAGTTTTTACAAGAAAGTCAAAAACTAGAAAACGAAGCACAAATCGAGGTAAATCACAAATTAACAGCAGCTAATCAAAAATTGGCTGAAGCGAATGAGAAAGCTCAACTAAAATTGGCTTCAGCAAATCAAAAGGCGAAGTTTATAATTTGGATAGGGGGAAGTATTGCAACTATCCTGATACTTGTGAGTGCTATCTTGGGACAGAACCTACTGAGAACAGCCGAAGCCACAAGACTCACACAGGCTGGGGATAACGCTGCGCAACAGTTTAAATCTAAACAACTTGAAGCTTTACTTTCAGCCATGAAGGCTGGTGAAGATTTGAAAGACCTTGTTAAGGATAAGCGATCGCTGGCAGAATACCAAACAATTACTCCCTTGTCTGCTTTAGTGAATATTCTCGTCAATATTCGTGAACATAATCAAATTGACAGCGGTCAAACAATACTCAACAGTCTCAGTTTCAGTCCCGATGGTAAAATCATAGCTTCTGCTGGTGATGACGGCACTGTTAAACTTTGGCATCAGAATGGGACTCTCATTAAAACTCTCACCGGGCATAATAATAAAGTGACTTGCGCTACATTCAGCCCGATCCCCCCAACCCCCCGAAGTTCGGGGGGCTATGGGGGGATCATTGCCTCTGGTAGCGAAGACGGAACTGTTAAACTCTGGAAATTGGATGGGACTCTGATTACAACTTTCTCTGGGCATCAAGGTAGGGTGATCGGCGTCAATTTCAATTTTGATGGGACTATTGCCTCTGGTAGCAAAGACGGAACTGTTAAACTCTGGAAATTAGATGGGACTCTCATTAAAACCTTCTCCATGCAAAGTCATTCAGTAACAAGCATAAGTTTCAGCCCTGATGGCAAAATTATTGCTTTTGGTACTGAGAAAGGAACCGTTGAACTCCGAAAATGGGATGGGAATCTCATAAAAATCCTCTCTGGGCATAAAGGTTGGGTAACAAGTGTCAGTTTCAGCCCCGATGGGGAAACTATTGCTTCTGGTGGTGATGACGCAACTATCAAACTCTGGAAACCTGATGGAAATCTGATTAGGACGTTCCAAGGGCATACAGATACGATAAACAGTGTCAGTTTTAGCCCTGATAGCAAAACTATTGCTTCTAGTAGTCTTGACCAAACTGTCAAACTTTGGAAACTGGATGGAACTCCGATTAAAACCCTTACCGGGCATAATGATTCAGTAAGAAGTGCTACATTCAGCCCTGATGGCAAAACTATTGCTTCTGGTAGTGAAGACGGAACTATCAAATTCTGGAAGCTGGATGTGGCGGTGATGACTGCATTGACAGGACACAAAGGTGCAGTGACAAGCGCTACATTCAGCCCAGATGGCAATATTGCTGCTGGTAGTAAAGACGGAACTATCAAACTTTGGAAACGCGATGGAACTTTGATTAATAACATCACCGCGCATAAAGATTGGGTGACAAGTGTCAGTTTCAGCCCGGATGGCAAAATCATTGCTTCTGGAAGCTATGACGGCACTGTCAAACTTTGGCAGCGGGATGGAACTCCGATTACAACCCTGAAAGTCAATTCACTTTTGGTAACAAGTGTCAGTTTCAGCCCCGACGGCAAAATTATTGCTGCTGGTAGTGATGACGGAACTATCAAACTTTGGAAACGAGATGGGACTCTAATTGCCACTCTGCGGGAGCATAAAAATTGGGTGACAAGTGTCAGTTTCAGCCCGGATGGTAAAATCATTGCTTCTGGTGGTGATGATGCAACTATCAAACTTTGGCATCTGGATGGCACTCTACTAGCCACCCTGACTGGTCATAAAAAGAATATTAATGGCGTTAGTTTCAGCCGTGATAGCAAAATCATTGCTACTAGTAGTGATGACCGAACTATCAAACTTTGGAAGTGGGATGGAAGCAAGTGGGATCAAACCCCTACCACCCTCATTGGACATAGCGGTGCAGTAACAAGTGCTACATTTAGCCCCGATGGAGAAATCATAGCTTCTGCAAGCGTTGACAAAACTATCAAACTTTGGAAACCCGATGGGACTCTCATTACTACTCTCACTGGAAATAGCGATGCAGTAACAAACGCTACATTCAGCCCCGATGGTATCCTTGCCTCTATCAGTAAGGATGGGAGAGTGATTTTGTGGAGTTTGAATCTAGATAATTTACTAACCCAGGGATGTCAATGGCTCCAAGATTATTTTGTCACTCATCCTGATACTCTCAAGAGGTTAAAAGTATGCGCTCCGAAGTCTAGCACTCCTAAATAATTCGTGAAATCCTCTCTTTCTTTCCTTCCTTCGCGCTCTTTGTGCCTTTGCGGTTCCTTAAAAAAGATTAATTCTGACTCCACAGATCGGACTGCTGTAGCAATCAAAATTCATGAGTCACAATAACAACATCCTCAAAAGCGGGCGATGGGACTCGAACCCACGACGTTCAGCATGGGAAGCTGACATTC
>CAZZVG010000032.1:0-479 GCA_964657295.1 Iningainema sp.
GTTTTTGGCTTACAACTCGTGGCGCGTAGTTTGACGCTCATTAAAATGAGCGTTCATGTTTCCTCCGTGGTTTAACAACACACGGTTTCCACATGTATCGGAGATTTTTTAGATGAGTTGAATTTACTACAGGTACAAGAGGTAGGTGATGCCTGCTTCTTGTACCTGTACGTAATTATTTTTCGTGATAAATACAACTTATTAAATCTTAAAGTATCTAAGATAACAAACAAGATTATACCTAAAGATGAACGATAAATCCTATATATACATGCTTTTAATGGATATGCTCTCAAAACTACGCTCATTGTTTGTACTTAGATTTTTTAAGTAAGTTCATAAAAAAGTCGCGAAATAATACAGATGATTCTCCACTGAAAACTATGTCATCTTTGTTTTAGAAAGACACCAGGCTTTCTCGACTAGCCAACCTCTGGAACTTTTAGTTGGCGATCCAATTTAACAACATCACTTACCAT
>CAZZVG010000032.1:579-14395 GCA_964657295.1 Iningainema sp.
TTCACTCAGTGGAGGCGTTTCAGGCCTTCTCAGCTTTTTACCTTTTTAGATCACCGAGATAACTACAGTTGTCAGCCACACCAACCCCTTGTAGGGGTTGCCAAACTTTCTCGAGCAGCCAACCTCTGGAACTTTTAGTTGGCGATCCAATTTAACAACATCACTTACCATCCTCAAAGGAAAATTATGTCAACCATCAAAACTGCTACTTTAAATTCCAATGAATTGTCGGAAGAATTGGATGATGCATCTTTACAAGCGATCACCGGAGGTGTTCTGGGGACAGCGTCATCAGCAGGTACAGCAAGTCAAGGCTCCAGTGGCGGTGCGATTCTCTCTTTACCTTTTTTGGGATCTGCCCAAATTTATGGAACTCAAGGCTCTTCACTCAGTGGAGGCGTTTCAGGCCTTCTCAGCTTTTTACCTTTTTAGATCACCTAGATATAGCAGTCGCCAAAGCTGTTAGGACAAGTTGGTTGTAGACGGCTGCAACAGTGAAAAACAAGATCCCCGACTTTGTAAGAGTTGTCGGGGATCTTTATTCACTCATGCCACCTTGAGTTTTGCTCGCTTAAGTCAAGCTAACCTCAGTAGTGCTAACCTGATTTGTGCAGACTTAAGCAATGCCAATCTGTCAGGTGTCAATTTGAAGAATGCCTTTTTGAGTGGTTCTAACCTCAAAAGTGCTTATTACCTGAGTGGTGCAAATCTCAAAGGTGCTAAAGTGAGCATTTCTGAACTGAATGGTGCTTTACTGGAAGATGCCATCATGCCTGATGGTTCTAAGTACTCATCTATTTTGGCTTCGGGCAAGTAAGTCGAGAACGTAAAATTCATTGCATTCAGTATCAGTATTCAGGTTTGCACAATTACCAATGACAAGAAGCAACTAAATTTGCAACGATTTCAACAAGTTCTTCTGGAGCAACTGGTTTAGAAACATGAGTTTGAAAACCCGCTTCCAAGGCACGAACACAACTTTCACTATCACCATAGGCTGTTAAGGCAATAGCTGGAACTCGTCCACCCATATTAGGCTTGAGGGCACGTATTTTGCGGATTAAAGCATAGCCATCCTCATCCGGCATCCCTATATCACTAATTAAGACATCAGGTTGCAACTGGGGTAACACTTCTCGTGCTGGGGCTGCTAATGGAAATGCTGTAACGGTAGCTCCATCAGCTTCTAATACGGTAGTGACGAAAAAGCGAGTATCCTCATCATCCTCAACTACTAAAATATTTAAGCCAGCAAGAGATAAAGAAGGTAACATAAAAAGTATTATAAATATAGCCAAGTTAGTTCACAAATTAATATTAAGCACCCCATTAAGTAAGTCTGTCAATACGCTTCAATTATATCAAGTAGAAATTCATGAAGATACGCCGTATCGTGTCCAAAAAACAAAGCGCTGTCTCCCGTATTAACAGAAGCCCAGCACTTTGCAATTATATTACAAGTGTTAATTGTTCGGGTCTTTATTAAGCTGACCCTAATTTATAGTTATTACTAGAATAATTAACAACCCAAGCTTAAATTAAAACAATTAATATTTATTTACAATATTTTTATTTTTTTAAGTTTCACCGCTGTGGGTGAAAGTTCGATTCAGGGTGGATTTCCGTCTTGTATTGCCGTGTGCTAAGATTCATCTGATGCGCTTCACCCCTCCATGCCTCAGGCAGCAATGAAAGCGGTAGTGGTCGATCATTGTGTACCAATCATGGAGATGGGAGCTTTGTTAGCTCACTTAATCGACACAGCTATGCCAACGTAGAAGGTACATCCGGTATCTAAGTACACGTCACCGCAAAAAGGGGTCGGAAATGAAAATTGCGATCGCACTAGACGCTACTCATTCAAAAAGTGAATTCCGTACCTCATTTATGGTGGGCTGTACTAAGCAGATGGAATGATGTTTATTTGTCATGTAAGGTACTGAATGTTACAGCACCAACAATCCCATCTACTGTTAAGTTATTATCAGCTAGAAAGCGTCGGACGGCAGCTTCATTTTTAAAGGCAAAGATCCCATCAATGGCTACATCATAACCAAGATTTTTTAAAATTCTTTGTATATCTTCGACATCTCTACCTGTACTGCCAATATGCAGAAAAACGGTAGGTACTGACATAATTTTTTCTCACCAGAGTCATTTTTCAGTGCTTTCCCCTGTGAATAAATGCTGGTATGATCAACTTATGCACTTTTGGGAAACGCGATCGCCTGCAAATTTAATGCGGTTTGCGTCAATTATGTTCAACGCTGACAACTGCTGACATGCCTGGAGTAATTAGTGATTCATACCCTTTGATACTCTTTAGATCAAAGGTAATTTTCACAGGAATACGTTGCACAATTTTGGTGAAGTTACCAGTGGCATTATCTGGAGGAAGTAAGGCAAACTCAGCACCTGATGCAGGTGAGACACTATCAACACGACCAATAAAGGTATGATTCCCAAAGGTATCTAGTTTAATTTTCACCTTTTGACCTGGTTTGATATCTTTGAGTTGGGTTTCTTTGAAGTTGGCTGTGATCCAGTAGTCACTTTCAACAATCGACATCAAGGCGCTACCAGGCTGTACTCGTTGTCCAACCTCTATAGTTTTGTGTCCAACAATTCCACTGCTGGGAGCAACAATATTGGTGTAGGACAGTTGTAGTTGAGCATCTTTAAGAGAAGCTTCCGCCTGGGCTATCTCCGCTTTATTCGCTTGGTATTGAGCGCGATTCACCTCTGTTTGTTTACCGCTAGCTACAGCTTGTTGGAACGCACCCTTGGATGTCATAAGTTTTGCTTGAGCATTGACTACATTTTGTTGAGCCTGAGCAACGTGGGACTGGGCTTTAGCCACTTCTTGTTGTTCTATAGCTAGCTTAGCCTTTGCTTGTTCAACTCCCTGTATAGCCACGTTTTTTTGCGCCAAATCAACTTCATAGGTTGCCTTAGCAGTATCTAGCTGCTGGCGAGCCACAGCACCAAGCCGTTCAAGGGTTAGGTAGCGCTTGTAATCTGTTTGTGCTTTTTGCAAAGAAGCATCCGCCTGAGCCACTTGGGCTATTGCTGATGAAATCCCAGCTTCAGCTTCTTTGACGGCTGCTTGTGCAGCTGGGATTCCAGCTTGAGCTTCAGCGACTGCTGCTTTAAGATTATCAATGTTGGCAACGGCTGCCATCACATCCCCCTGAGCCTGATTCGTCTTGCCAGAAGAGGTTTCTGCCGCCAGAGAAATATTTGATTGCGCGGCAAGAGCTTGACGTTTCGCCGATTCCAGAGATGCTTGAGCCTGTAGCACTTTTACCTCTAGATCACGTGGATCAAGCTTGATAAACAACTGTCCCTTCTGCACTAATTGGTTATCATTGACTTTAATTTCCGAAATAGTGCCGTTAACTCTACTACTAATTTGGTGAATATGACCAGAAACAGTAGCGTTGTCTGTTTCTTCATGGGTAGATGTGTAGTGCCAATACTGATAGCCGAAGATTGTAGTCCCAACTACCGCAATTCCTGCCACAGCACGAATCACGCTCTTTGGTATTTTTCTCGAATGGGTCAGTGATTGAGACGCAGTGTTTGCAGAATTTTGGTGCTGGTTGTCTGCTAGATCGGAAGCAAGATTCATTTCCACTTCACCCTCATCAGTCTTCAAGACTAGGGTTGAGTCTTTGTCTTCGTAAGTTGCAGTTTTTTTGCCATTTTTAGAGTTTTCGCGATATCTATTCATAACTATCTACAAATTAGCAAGCGCTTACTTGCATTTATTTCTTGTATTAAAGCATAGTAGTAAGGTGAATGTCCAGTTAGTCGTGGAAAGTTTAGGGAAACGTTGAAAAATCAAACCTTTTAGGATTCCTAACCGCAGTAGGGACTTTTCGCGATTTCTATGAACTGTTAGGTAAATATTATTTTACCGAATAAAGGCAGAGGGCAGAGGGCAGAAGGGAAGAAAGATTTTTGATCTGTTCTGTGCCACTGGGTTTAAAGTCCCTAAATTTATTTATGAAACAAGAAAGAAAGATGTATTTCGATACGCACAGCGCTGCGGAATACTACGTCCTTATTAAATCCCCGCGCATTTATTTATGGGGATACATAGCTGCCTTCTTAAGGATGCCCTTTAATACTTTATTCCAGTCCGCATCTTAAGTGTGAGGAAGAAATTAAACAAATTTTAATCCTTATAAACTGGCGACTGCAAGCGTTGGAACCTCTTGTAATATTTCAGCCAGTATTTCTTCTAACTTTCTCTGTAACTGGTACTGACTGCCATCATTAATGATAGTTAAGTCAGCCAAAGCAATCGGACCTCCTTTTTCAATTTTCTCAATCTCCATTTCATCTCTTCTTTGAGCTTCTGGAATTGTTAAAGGTCTTTCCTGCCTGAGAGTTAGTCGTGCATACCGCTCTCGCTTAGGGGTGAAAATTGCTAAAACGAGTAATTCATCGTGAAACTCTTTTTTGAGAGTTTTATACTCGCTCAAACTATATAGACCATCAATCACAAGTAATTGATGCGATAATAGCTTTGATTTAATCAGTGGTAAAGACCGTTGAGCACAGACATCCATTCCAAAATTTTCTCTAATGTCTTCCCTTACCATTTGTTCGTTTTCTGGTGTTATTGCTAAACCCCGGTTTTCAACTTCACGGATGATAATTTCCCCAAAGCGAATGATCGGAAAGCCATTACTTGTTAAGTAGCTAGCTATTACACTCTTTCCTGATCCTGGCATACCAACAATTGCAAGGATTCTAACCATGTCTCCTCCACCTCTAAAGTTAAAATTCAAAGTTTAGTTATCAAAAGATTTGATGCGAATACTGGAATTTGTGAATTAGTCTAAATCAGCACATAAGGGAATTTATGGAGGTAGGGGTTTAGATGAGGCTGAGTGACATCGCTTTGATGTCAAAAATCTTTTCAATTACGTCAGCAACAACTTTATCTGGGGTGGAAGCTCCAGAGGTAATTCCCACCACAATTGGATCTGGTGGTAGCCAGTTTTCAACAACTTCTAAAGTAGAGTGCAACTTTTTGTGTTCAATCCGATTTCCTGGTCCAATTCGTTCTGCAATGTCAATATGATAAGAAGGAATCTCGTGTTCAGCAGAGATTGTTTGGAGTTGAGTCGTGTTGGAAGAGTTAAAGCCGCCAACCACTACTATCAAGTCGAGCTTTTCTTCCACAAGGTTGAACATTGCATCCTGACGTTCTTGAGTCGCATCACAGATAGTGTTGAAGCTGAGGAAATGATGATTGATTTGATCTGGACCGTACTTTCGCATGAGTGTACGCTCAAACAGCTTGCCTATATGCTCGGTTTCTCCTTTGAGCATAGTGGTTTGGTTAGCAATACCTACCCGTTCTAGATCGGTGTCTGGATCAAATCCAGGAGAATAGGCATTTTGAAATTTGGTTAAGAATTCTTCACGGTTTCCGCCATTGAGAATGTAATTGCAGACGTACTCGGCTTGTTGTAAATTAAGGATGACCAGATATTTTTCAGCAAAAGAACTGGTAGCAATCGTCTCTTCGTGCTTATACTTGCCATGGATAATCGAAGTATAGTTGCCTTTTTTGTGCTTCTCGACACTATTCCACACCTTAGAAACCCATGGGCAGGTCGTATCCATAATTTTGCAGTTTTTTTCGTTCAATAACTGCATTTCTTGAACGCTGGCTCCAAAGGCAGGTAAAATGACGACATCTTCTTTTGCTACAACTGAAAAATCTTTCTGTCCTTGCGAATTCACCGGAATAAATTCAACCTGCATATCCTGCAGATTTTGATTGACTAAGGGGTTGTGAATGATTTCGTTAGTGATCCAAATGCGATCGCTGGGAAATTGCTGACGTGTTTCATAGGCAAGAGCAATTGCCCGTTCTACCCCCCAGCAAAATCCAAATGCTTCTGCTAACTTAATCGTGACGTCGCCATGTTGTAACATGTAGCCGTTGTCCCGGATCTGCTGAATCAAACCGCTTTGATACTCAGAGTAAAGCATTTGGGTCACTTCGGCAGCGCGTCCAAATCCCTTGCGATAGTAAAGATCGGAACTATGGAGCGATCGCTTGAAAGCTTTGGTATCCATGTATGAGGCCTCATCCTATAAATATAAATCCAATTTGCTTGCTGTTTTAAAACAAACAGTTAGAAAGTCCAAGGATTGACTTTCTTTTCCCGACACTTGTTATACAAAAGTGTGATATAAAGAATATCTATCAGAAAAATGACCGGATATATAACTCTGACTACTAATTTCAAGGAATAAGTGTTAACTGAGATGATCTCACCCAAGATCATATGAAGATTTACAGGTGCATGAATATCTATAGCTGAACCAAAAAATGAGGCAAAGATTGCAAAAAATGTACCTAAGAATTTAAAGATTGCAATGTAAATTGACTGACCACGTATATCATCACGACGAATAAGTCTTTCAACAAAAAGAATTGACATCATCAGGTTTATTCCATAGCCACTGTACGCCCCTTTTATATCATTGAAATCGTAAACGATTCTATAAATAATAGAAAAAGAAACAGCTAGTGCTACTAAAAATATGACATGAAAGTTATTCTTTATAAACTTAGTCTGAGTATCATTGACTCCATAGATAAGACACTGCCCAGCGATTATTAAGTTGAAACAAAACCAGGCAATACTAGAGTAATGTATAAGTTGAACAGGTGGCATGTAAAAGAATGAAAAAATAGCTTCCCACGAAATATTAGCACTCAGAGCCACCATAGGTATGGCAAGCAAACGGTCTTTAAAGCCGCGCCAGATAATAGCAACATATGTGAGCAGCCAAAATACCCCAGCCCCGATGCCGTAGCTATGGACCAAAACCTCGTTTGTAATCATCACTTACTCCAATCAATCTAGTTTCAATACACAAATGCTAAATGTTAAGAAAAGTTTTTCATATCGTCTCACCCCTTTTAAGGGGGTGAGAGGATCTGCTTACTAATAAAACTTTCTGCTTCCACGAACTGACTTACGCTGATCGGGTTCCCAAAGGTACAGAAGTCGTTCTTACCTCAAACGTTACTTTCCTAACTTTGATAGAGTTTTATTAATACCCAATATCATACACATGGTGAATTATTTATGCCACATCGGTCTAGTAACTTCTAGCTGTGATGAAATCCGCGATCGCCATTAGAGGTTGCGCCTTTTCTCCAAAGGGAGCCAGTTCAGCCTTGGCTTCATCAACTAATTTTTGCGCCTGATGTTTGGATTCCTCAATGCCCCACAAACTTGGATAAGTAACTTTCTGCGCTTGTAAATCTTTACCCGCAGTTTTGCCTAGAGCCTCAGTCGTTGCAGTAATATCAAGCACATCATCAATAATCTGAAAAGCCAGACCAATATTGCGAGCGTAGCTGCTCAGCCGTTGCAAAACCTCCTGATGAGCTCCAGCTAGGAGAGCGCCACAAATAACAGAAGCTTCCAACAAAGCTCCGGTTTTATGGATGTGAATAAACTTGAGGGTTTCGACATCAACATTTTGCTGTCCCTCATGTTCCAAGTCGAGGACTTGACCACCAACTAAACCAGTTGCTGCAGCTGCATGGCTTAACTTGGCAACAACTCGCAACACTTGTTGGGCGGGAACTTCTTTTGTCTTTTCCAAAATAAACTCAAAGGCGTAGGCTAAAAGAGCATCACCCGCAAGAATGGCAATGTCTTCACCGTAAACTTTATGGTTGGTCAACCGACCACGCCGATAGTCATCGTTATCCATGGCAGGCAAATCGTCGTGGATTAAAGACATAGTATGAATCATTTCCACTGCACAGGCTGTTGGCATTGCCATTTCTTGTGTCTTGCCAGTGAGCTCACAACTAGCAAGACACAAAATTGGGCGCAAGCGTTTTCCAGGTGCAAGCAGAGAATAGCGCATAGCCTCGTAGATTTTTTCTGGGTAGGCTACGGTGATTGACTTTTCAAGCGCTGCTTCTACTTGGATACGTCGTTCTGATAAGTAGGACTGGAGGTCAAAGGCAGTTTCTTTTGGAATTGTGTTTCCTTTTACCAAATGTGATGATTGAAATAGAGTAACTGCTAGCTCAGTTTGATCACCAAATTCCTGATCCTGGTTGTATTGAGAATTTTGAATTGACTGTTCACAGACTTTAGTATTCATTAAGTTTTGTCCTCAAGATTATGACGTTGCACAAGTAAGCGCGATTGCAATGCCTCTCGTGTTGGCAGTTGTTTTTGAGCGTCTAGAGGTGCTTTAAGTGTGCCTAAGAAAGTCAGACTGTAGACTCTTCAGAAATCGAGCGTGTCTTTAGACCTGAGAAGTCTTAAACTTAGTACAAAATTGCCTAAATTCATAGCGCTATGTTTGTAGTTGGGCTTTAGGGCTAAAGCCCAACTACAAGCCTTTTTTCCGATCCAAATTTATGAAATGCAGTACTTAGTTCCAGTAGTAAAGTGTCTTGTGATCGCGGGATCGGTTCACCACTCCCCCCATAGTTATCCTTGCACGATCGCCTGACACTGGAGTGACACTATGGTAATAGCGACCGCCTTGAAACAAGATCATATCTCCCACACCAGGTACCAGAACCTTGCGATCGTACTGGTCAAAGTTCGTCTTTTTTGCTTCTGTGTTATATGCGCTGAGTTCGATATTTTTGTATTGTTCTACGTCTTTAGCCTCCGTTACTTTGTTATAGACAATTAGTTCACCACCAACTTCAGAAAGAGCGAGTGGTACGAAGAAGCTGAGTTCGTTTATGAGTTCGATCAAAGAGAGTAAGTGTTCATCTTTAACTAGATTTAGATTTATGGGGTTGCCCGCATGGGGTATGAATTCGTGACCATCGGGCAGCAGCCTGATGGTAGCAGGGTTGTAGGTTTCCCCTTCTAGTCCAGTAGGAACTTTCACTTGTCTTCCACCAGAAATGGTTTGAAGCATTGATGCCACCCGCTCATCGAACTGATAATTCTCTGGGAACAGCGAGCGGCACACTTGCCGGAAGGCAGATGCAGAAGCGAAGTATTCCTTCATATTTTCGGGCTTAAAGCCGGGGACAGCCGGACCGATTACACGGGGAGCTTTCTCCATATAATAACGGTAGAATACTTTTAGGTCGTCTTGATTCTTCTCCAAGCTCTCAACAACCTGCTTCATCACCTCACCAGGAAACACCTCACGGATGATCATACCCACAAGGCTGTGATTGAACAACAAATCCTCGATAGCATTTGGATAGTTCTTGAGTTCTGAAACATGGATGTCCAAAAATCGGAAAGAGGATTCTTTTGCCGTAATAGAGATTGCAGTCATGTTTATATCCTTTGTAAGATTCAGAAAGTAATTTTCTGTTGTCACTCTTGAAAACAAGTGACAGGAACTGTCAAGTTAGCCTTTTAGCGTCATGCTGAGGACATGAACGCTAGTGTTCTTTAAGCCAAGTGACAGGAACTGTAAAGTTAGCTGCCTCAAGGGTCAACCCAACGACCATCTGCTTTAATCAAATTAATTAGTTCTTCGACCCCTTGAGACTCAGGTACTTTTTTGATTTCTTCGCGTCCCCGGTACAGAGAGATATAACCAGGCTGCTTACCAACATAACCATAGTCTGCATCTGCCATCTCGCCAGGACCATTGACAATGCAGCCCATGACAGCAATGTCTAGACCAGTCAAGTGCTTGGTAGCTTCCCGCACTTGATGCAAGACGGATTCTAGGTTAAACAAGGTGCGACCGCAAGAAGGACAAGCCACATACTCCACCATGGTCTTACGTAGACCTAGCGCTTGCAGAATACTGTAGCAAACGGGAATTTCTTTTTCTGGCGCTTCGGTGATGGAAACACGGATAGTATCACCAATTCCATCAGTTAACAAAGGTGCAATTCCGGCAGTAGACTTAATCCGACCGTACTCACCATCACCAGCTTCAGTGACACCCAGGTGCAAAGGGTAGTCCATGCCCAATTCGTCCATTCGTTGAACCATCAAGCGATAAGCAGCAACCATCACAGGCACTCTAGAAGCTTTGAGCGAAATAATTAAGTTACGAAAGTTGAGGGATTCACAAATGCGAATAAATTCCAGAGCAGATTCTACCATCCCAAATGGAGTATCACCATAGGTAAACAGCATCCGCTCGGCAAGGGAACCGTGGTTCACGCCGATTCGCATGGCTTTCCCTTGGTCGCGCAGAGAAACAACTAAAGGCTCTAGGGTTTCACGGATTTTGTCACCAATTTCGTCAAATTCTGCTGGAGTGTATTCGGTGCGAATTGAGTTGGGTTTTTCAAAAACGTACAGCCCAGGATTAATCCGGACTTTATCCACATGGTTTGCAACTTCCAAGGCAATCTTCATGCCGTTGTGGTGGACATCAGCGACTAAGGGAACATCTTGGTAAGTGTCTTGAAGTTTCTGCTTGATTTGGGCGACGGCTTTGGCATGAGCTAGACTAGGCACAGTAACGCGGACAATTTCACACCCGATTTCATGCAAGCGACGAATTGCACTAACAGAACCTGTTACGTCTAAAGTGTCCTCATTGATCATCGATTGCACAACCACAGGGGAACCACCGCCAATCGTGACATGACCAACACGCACAGAACGAGTTTTACGCCGGGGGATGATGGTGTAAGTATTGCTCTGATTAGAAGGGTTGGAAGCGACTGGAGTTGAGAGAGTTTGCATAAGTTGCGATTTAGATGTTAAAAGCCAGAAACTGCTTACACCACGATGCTCTTTAAATCTATTTTCCCGCTTGTGAAATAGCGCGTGGTGCAAGGGAAAACTTTATGAGCGCATGGCAATATCAGTCATTTGCTTGAGTGAGGCGTCATGCAATACTTTGGGTAGTTCGACTTCTTTTAAGATGCGCTCGGCAATTTGCGGACCGGTCAAGCCTAGTTCTAATTGAGATTGTTCCGAAGTGGCAGGCTCTACTAATAGGTCAGGAACACCGATCCGGATAACTGGAACTATCACATGGTGGTCGATTAGGGCTTCGGCAACGGCTGAACCAAAGCCCCCGATCAAACAGCCTTCCTCTAAGGTAAAAACTCGACTAAATTGCTTAGCTAGAGGCACAATTAAGTCAGTATCTAGAGGTTTGGCAAAGCGGGCATTGACGACGGTGGCTTCGATACCATGTTCGCTTAAGCTAGCTGTAGCTTGCAGCGCTGGATAAACCATAGAACCATAAGCGAGTATCAGCACATCGTCTCCAGAGCGGAGGATTTCTGCTTTGCCAATGGGCAAGGGTTCCCAACCTTCTATCAATAGGGGCACTCCATGACCATTGCCGCGCGGATACCGCATGGCAATGGGGCCATTGGTGTAGTTGATGCCGGTCACAAGCATTCGCTGAAGTTCGGCTTCATCTTTGGGAGCCATCAGAACTATATTGGGTATGCAACGCAGATAAGCGATGTCGTACATCCCCTGATGGGTAGGACCATCAGCACCAACGATTCCGGCTCTATCCATACAGAAGAATACAGGAAGATTTTGGATGCAGACATCATGGATTATTTGATCGTAAGCCCGTTGCAAGAAGGTGGAGTAGATCGTGATAACGGGGCGCATACCTTCGCAGGCTAGACCTGCCGCCAAGGTGACTGCGTGCTGCTCGGCAATACCTACGTCAATGTATTGCTCTGGCAGTTGTTTCTGGAAGATGTCCAGTCCAGTTCCAGTTGCCATTGCTGCGGTAATGCCAACGACTTTAGGGTTGTTCAATGCAATTTTGGTCAAAGTTTCGCCAAACACCTTAGAGTAGCTTGGAGGTTTGGGCTGATTGGAAGCGATCGCCTTGCCTGTTTTTAAATCAAATTTGTTTTGGGCGTGGTAGTCAACCCGAGCAAGCTCGGCGAACTCATATCCTTTGCCTTTGACAGTCATCACATGCACTAGTACCGGACCGATTTGTTGATGCGCCTGTTGGAAAGTCGTAATTAATTCTTCCAGATTGTGCCCGTCGATTGGACCCATATAAGTGAAGCCCAGTTCCTCAAACACTGCTCCCACCTTAGGCACTGCCAAACGCTTGATCCCTTGTTTGATCCGACTCAATTCTGGGAAAAGGGAATTCATCTGCGTTACTGTTTCAAACTGTTCCTCCAGTTTTTTGAGTAACTGTACACCGGAACTGAACCGCAGTTGATTAAGGTGAGAGGAAAGCGCACCCACATTAGGCGAAATCGACATTTCATTATCGTTGAGTACGACTAACAAGTTGGTTTTGGGCAAATAACCAGCATGGTTTATTGCTTCTAGTGCCATACCACCTGTAAACGCCCCATCACCGATGACTGCTGCCACTTTGAAGTTTTCGCCCTTCATATCTCTGGCTAGAGCCATACCTAATGCCGCAGAAATACTGGTAGATGCGTGACCTGCGCCAAAATGGTCAAATTGACTTTCGCATCGATTGAGATAGCCTCCAATGCCATCCTTTTGTCGTAGAGTATGAAAGCGATCGTACCGTCCAGTGATCAGCTTGTGGGGATAGGCTTGATGACCCACATCCCAAATCACTTTATCTTGGTTCAAGTCAAGAGTCTGGTAAAGCCCTAAGGTCAGTTCAACCACACCTAGGCCAGGCCCCAGATGACCGCCACTGGTGGCTACTGTTTGTAAATGCTTTTCTCGAATTTGACGTGCAATCTCTTGCAGTTGCGGAATTGACAATCCGTGCAATTGATTCGGATGTGTAACTTGGCTAAGATTCATGAATTGAGTCCTTCTTATCTGAATATATTTTGAAGTTCATCGGTTCTTTGAACGTCAGATCTTTGCTCTCCGGTGAAAGTTACCTCCGAACCAAGGAACTTTCTCAAGTAGGGTGAGAAAACCTCATAAATCAGTGTTAGAGGTTGTCCCTGGTACCAGAATAGGTAGTAACGACCCCAAAAAGACCCCGTTTGGGCAAAAGCTGACTCTAAAAAAGCTGATTTACCGTAGTGAATTCCCCAAATTTCTCGATACAACTCTGTACGTCGGCTAGATAAATTAGCCCAAATGGGTAGACTCCGGTTCTGCAAATACTCATCCACCTGATTAGCTTTCCACCAGGAAGTTGCATACGCTAGTCGCTGGCCTGAAGCAGTCTGTAACCACACCTGCCTTCGCAGTCGCGGTCCTGGTAATAATTGGATGGCTTCTGGAGCACCATCTAAGTCCATACCAATATTAGACATGTCGATAACATCTACTTCCGTCTGTTCACCTGTTAAAAGTTGAAGGTGTAGTGTTGGGGAACCATTTCCTAGGAGTAGCATCTGCCAGGTCGGTGTTAACTGAGTGTGGGGTAAGCCTGTTTGAACGATTTCCTTTCCCCCTTGCCAAAGCGGGATTAAGGAGTGCCATTTTGTGTGGTTAACAATTGTTGAAGTCATTTTTTTGCGAAAATTAGCTGCATAGAGTGAAAAAAGTGTTGATTGATCGCTACTGAGTTGAGCCAAAACTCAAAACTTTAAACACCCAAAAATCATTCCAAAAAGTAACAAAAAGCCAATCCACACGTTCTCGCCAAACATTTGACTATAAGCAGCATGGGGAAGTTGTGGCTCACGCAGTCGAACACACTGCCAAATCCACATTAGGGTTGCAAGAAAAAGGGTAATCCAAAAGCTGACTTGCAACTGCATATATACGCCCAGCCAACCCAGTAAGAAGACAGTGCCTGCATAGAAAATACTCACGGCAATAGGAGTGTATTCAGCAAAGAACAAGGCGCTAGAGTTGATGCCAAGCTGTCGGTCATCCTCACGGTCTGGCATGGCATAAACTGTGTCGAATCCCAAGGTCCATAG
>CAZZVG010000033.1:0-14372 GCA_964657295.1 Iningainema sp.
CTCGGGAAACGTAGAAACGGATAAAATTCCCATTTCCTCTTGCGTCCCCACCTTCTCTTGAGCGGGCGGTAAATTGCTAAAATCCAAATTTTTCATTTCTTTGTGAGTACAATCCTATAACTAGAGGGATGAACGATAGTCGTGTAGTTAGAGATAATAAATCTATTGATGAACGTTATTTAGTTGTATCCCGCAATCGGCAGATGCAGACACGCAAGCTTTTCGACTGGTGGCAGACACTATCGCTCATAGCGCGGATAGGCACGATCGCTCTTTTTGCTCCGATGCTAGTCTTAAATGGTTGGGCGATCTCAGCAATTTTTAATTACTTTCACTCGCTTATTGTCATTTTAATCGCAGCGTCAGTGCTGGCCTTTCTGCTTAATTATCCCGTAAGTTGGATGGAGCGTCAGGGTGCTAGGCGAGAACAAGTGGCTATTTTAGTCTTTTTACTCGCTTTATCTGTTTTATTAGCATTGGGTGTCACTCTCGTCCCTTTGGCTCTGACCCAGGCTCAGCAACTGGTGGCACGCTTGCCAGAGTTGATAGACTCCGGACGCTCTCAGCTAATGATCTTGAATGAGAAAGCAGAAAGTCTCGGCATTCCTCTCACCCTTGATGCTTTATTAGTGCAAA
Organism: Iningainema sp.; assembly: GCA_964657295.1. Classification (GTDB taxonomy): domain Bacteria; phylum Cyanobacteriota; class Cyanobacteriia; order Cyanobacteriales; family Nostocaceae; genus Rhizonema. Next base: position 637 of record CAZZVG010000033.1, read on the forward strand.
TCAACGATCGCGTCAAAGGACAATTGCAAGCGATCGCCGGACAAGTTCTGAATTTGGCTGTAGTTACCTTTACCAGCCTACTGGACTTTCTCTTGACGATGGTTTTAACTTTCTACCTCTTACAGCACGGAGATGAACTCTGGCAGAGTTTGGTGGATTGGTTCCCCGCCAAATTTCGCGAGCCTTTTTCTCAAAGTGTACGCCTGAGTTTTCAAAACTTCTTTATCACCCAACTGATTATCTCGACTTGTATGGCATCAGCCCTGATTCCCACGTTTTTGTGGCTAAAAGTGCCATTTGGTCTGTTATTTGGGTTAACGATTGGTCTTATGGCTTTAGTTCCCTACGGAGGTTCTGCAGGTATCGCTATAACTACATTGCTAGTGGCGTTGCAAGATTTCTCAATGGGGGTAAGAGTATTGATTGCTGCAGTGATTGTCCAGCAAATTCTGGAAAACTTAATTGCTCCGCGAATTTTAGGTAGTTTTACTGGATTAAACCCAGTTTGGTTCTTAATTTCAGTTTTAACAGGAGCAAGAATTGGCGGACTTTTAGGTGTGATTTTGGCAATACCCTCCGCTCTTGTGATTAAAACGGCTTTAAGCGCCGTTCGTCCGGCATCAGCTACCACTCGAGACGAAAACTTCTTATTTAGAGAGGATATTTCTGCAGAGGAGTCAAGTGCGGATTTCCGTAAGTTAGACGGTCAGACTTCCCCGCAAAGCGATCGTTCTGGTGAAGTAAATGCACCCAATCTATCAGAAACATCGCCTAAGAGCGTAAATCCTTTTTAGCAGTCCCTAAAAGTTTATAGATGATGGCTGTTAGCCCACTTATGAACACTAAGATATGGGTTCAACAATTGAACCCATAAACAAAACGCTTCCTGTAGAGTTTTCCCGCACAGCACAAAAAAACGGTCGGTTGACAATCATTTGAAATGGTCCTTGTAGCGGTGCTGATAATGTCGTTATTCCTACAGAAGTTGCCGCAGCGGCTTCTGTACCTTCTTCATTCACCTCAACAAAAGTTTTATGCTTGACTTCACTAATAGCAAGATTTTTTCCCATCTTGGAAAAATTCGCCGAGGCGCTGAAAGCTTGTCCCATCCCTAAAGCTGTCAGCGCTTTATTCAAAGTTAGCTCATAATTCATTTTGAAGCGAGGTAAGCGAATTGAACCTTCCCTTTTGCTAAACTGACTCATCCATTTTTCCCAGTTTTCTGCATTCAAGTTTTTATAAAAAGTTGTGAGATTAGAAGTTTGTTTGGGAAGAAAAATATAAAAGCTGACTTTTCCATCTTTTCCATAAGGCAAACTTACAGCTTGAAATTCTTTGCTTTCATAATACCTATAATTACCCTTTTGCGACATCATCGGGTATTGCTTTTGTTCACCAGATGTCAAGCTAAATGGATAATTAGCCGTCTGCTTTTTGTCAAATTCATTTGTCCAACTCCCTTTGAAATAGACGGCATTAATCAGAAATAGCAACTGTTTCGGGTCTATTGTTTCGACTATTTTGTTAATTTTTCCATGTGTATTTTCATTAACCCAGCTATTTATAATGCCAGGTGCGCTAGCATCTCTAAAGTTTAAATTAGTGACCTTCGCTGTATAAAAATCTCTATTTTTTTGCAGAAACTCTGGCTGAAAGCTCGTATCTTTGTTCGCCCAAATCGAGTTAGCAATGAGTAGTTGTACTTTGGGATCGGAGTTTTCGACAATTGTCATCAACGCCGCGTTAGAAGAATTGATTTGTTCCAAACTCAACTCCTGTAACTCCAGCGCTTTCATCATTGCTTCTTTAGTAGAGCCGCTAGCACCGTTATAAGTCATGGCAAGGGCAAGTCCTACACTTGAAGGAGAGACAAAAATATTTTTGCCACTGTCTTCAATTAAAACTTCTGAAAAGAGTTTGAAGCCAAATTTAGTATTAGCAGCAACTAACTTGCTATTAGGAGTTAATTTTCTTTTGGATATTGGAGATTCTGATTGAGGGAGAGATTCGGCAAACGCATTCGTAGTAGTACTAATTTGAGAACAGCCAATCATACCCACTAAAACTACTCCTGCTGCAGCTAAAACGTAGCGTCTGCCCAAACGAACGCCGTAACGTCTCTGCAGAAAGTGTTCTCCAGCATTACTAAATTTCTGCTTCATTTGACCACTATTATCCCTAAAGTCTTTACCTCTGACTATGGCATTTCATCAAGGCAAAGCTACGGGCGGTTACAGTTTTAGCAACAGCCTCTCAATAGCGAATGGAGAATAAGGAGACAGCAGTTCTTATTCTTCTCCCCCTCTCCCCTTGCCTACTTCGCAGCTACAGTCCACCAAGCTAAGGCATAAGGCTGAGTAGGTTCGTTGACTTTGTGACGAAACTGGACGCGGATTTTATAATTACTGGTAGCTGGAACAGGACAGAAAATATGTTGTACACTATCAACTTCGCTATTTGAGGAACAAACAACACCAGTATCGGGATTGGCAGTATCAGCTTTTACTAAGTAAAGCTCCAGGTTATTTAAGCCGCGATCGCGAAAATCTTCTCCTACATCAAACTGACCATTCTTATTTTTATCGTTTAACTCCACCAATCGGTCCCAAGTTAGGGTGATAGCTACAAAACTCCCCTGCTGTAAAGGTTTTGCTAATAGATAATCTACAGATGCGCCAGCGTATACTGTGTGATAATCCCAGCCTATAGCTGGTAAAGATTGTGATGAATTCCATTCACCAGCACTAAATTGTTGGTAAGCGCGAAACGCATTCAAATGTCCTGCTCCCATTTGGGCATCTAAAGGAATTTTGGGATCTTTGTATGCATCATTCGCCAGCCAGTCGTGATTTTGTTTATCAATAAGCGTCCGAGTCATTCCCAGCCTACTACCATCACCATTATCTTGAATCTTATCTGCTGAATTCAGCAGTACTGCTTTCGTCACTTGATGTCGGCGAGAGTCAATGCTCCAATGAGAGAGTTGTGGGGTGAGCATTTTATCTCCCATCCTCAATTGTCTATCACCGAATTCCTGCAATAGCGCTACAGTCGCCACAACTTGAGGAGCCGCAAAACTCGTACCTGTTACCTTATTAACCTTGCTATCGGGATTGAGCAATGGAATATTACTGCCAGGAGCAACTAAAGAGATCGCACGACGCGGACTAATATCTATCTCCCTTCCAGCTAATCGGTGGGTTACGCCCTCATCAGCAGCTGCTAAATTAGCAACGTCTACTTTGTTAAAAATCCCTCCTCGGCGGGATGAAAAAGCTATATTTACCCCGTTGTAATTATCTGTGGGTATAGAAATACCACCTTTACCTTGATTGCCAGCGATGACGTACAGCACATTATGAACCCTTGCAGACCAGTCAATGCATAGAGTCAGTAAAGCATTACCGTCCAAAACAGCCTCTGGTCGAGGATCGCGGTTTAAAGGTTCGCCAAAGCTGAAGTTAATTGCACGCACATCCGTACCGTTTTGCATCGCTACATACTGTGAAGATAAGCATTCTTCCGGCTGACCCATATTTTTGCCTGAGCCGACAGCAGATGAGTACAGTCGTGCTTCTGGGGCAACTCCTGGGAAGGCTTTGTCTTTGCTAACCATCACCCCAGCAACATTGTAGGCATGGGCGTCAACACCGCTATTTGACTTCGCCGGTCCATTACGTAAAAAAACTCCTGCTAAGGAGACTGCGGGGTTTTTCGATACCGCTTTGTCTAACCCGAACATACCCGGACGACCAATCTCTACCTGACCAATGGCAATTTTACGACCTGTTAAATTATATGGAGATAAATGTAGCTTAAGAGCATCAATGCCATTACTTCCAAAAGCACTTTCCAACGCGGAAAGTACTGGCGTACTTATAAAAGAAGCACCTAATCCCAAAATTACCCCAGTTAGTTTTTTCACGTTAGTTGTTGGTTATGATCAGAGCGCGGTTTTCGGGAAACGGAACATGAGCGAGGAGCGATCTTCTGACTAACGCTTGTACCGTCACCCAAAGGGTTAGTTGTTTGTTGGTGATCGAAAATTAGCACTAACCGCTAACTACTAACAACTCCCTACTCTTGAAAAAAGAGGTGAGGGCTGGCTCCAGATTTTGTTAAAATACTGGCATACAAGGATGCTTTAAAACCCCCTAGCCATGACCCAAACGCTTTCTAAAAAACCCATAGTCATTGCTCCATCTATCCTATCAGCAGATTTTAGTCGTCTAGGAGACGAAATTCGCGCTGTAGACGAGGCTGGAGCAGATTGGATTCACGTCGATGTAATGGATGGTCGTTTTGTACCTAATATTACGATTGGTCCTCTGATTGTGGAGGCAATTCGTCCGGTTACGAAAAAGCCTTTGGATGTGCATTTAATGATTGTAGAGCCAGAGAAGTACGTAGAGGATTTTGCTAAGGCAGGCGCAGATCATATCACGGTTCATTGCGAGCATAATGCCTCTCCTCACCTGTATCGCACTCTCAGTCAAATCAAAGAACTTGGCAAAATAGCCGGCGTTGTACTCAATCCTGGAACACCTTTAGATCTGATTGAGTATAGCTTGGAGCTTTGCGATTTGATCTTGATTATGAGTGTAAACCCCGGTTTTGGCGGTCAAAGTTTTATTCCAGGCATGGTACCTAAAATTCGCAAGCTGCGTCAGATGTGCGACGAACGTGGTTTGGATCCTTGGATTGAAGTGGATGGAGGACTCAAAGCCAACAACACCTGGCAGGTTTTAGAAGCAGGTGCAAATGCGATCGTGGCAGGTTCTGCTGTGTTTAAAGCTAAGGATTATGGTGAGGCGATCGCGAACATTCGCAACAGCAAGCGGCCTACACCAGAACTAGCGACAGTGTGAAGGAGTCAAAAACTGACTTTTACCGTTAAGTCTCTCAAGATGGCATCAAGCAATTGCGTGATAAGTTGGTGGGACGTTAGTTCACAATGAGTGTAGAGGCGTTAAATCTAACGTCTCTACACTCATTGCAGCTGTTCTGGATCAATTCCCCTTTCTTGCAGTCGGGCTAATAAATCTTGATAGCGCTGTTATTCAAGTTAAAGTTGTAAGAGTTCTGCTTCCTTCTGTTGGCGCTCAAGCGAGGCACGTTGACGCTCCTGTTCTCGTCATTGATCCAACTCCACGAAAATGAGAAATCGCTGTCCATCAGGACGATAAATTTCCAACTTATCAGATTTAAATGTGGAACAGCTTACTAGCTTCGCCTTGCCCAGTTAGTTTGCTTCCAGATTATAAAAAATAAAGTCCCAGAAACCAAAGCACCAAGATTCCACTTCACGGAAGTTTTAATTAAGTTGAGACCTTGTAAGGATTGAGTCGCTTCTGCTTGACTCTTAATTTTTGTCTTAGCTTGAGAGACTTCTGACAATAGTTGACTTTTCAATTCTTGAGGATTTTTGCCATCTGATGAGCGACCTTGGCGTTTGAGAACATTATTTAGCTGTTCCGGTGTGGCTTGGTTGAGTTGCTTTTCAACCTGTTCAGCCTGAGAAATTTGTTGAGCCGATAAAGTATTAATGTGCGTGCTACTTTGGCTGCTCAGTCTTACAGTGTTAAGGATTCCCAAAGGAATTAGCAAAATAAACAGTAATGCAAATAATAAAGTCAACCAAGATATCAACTTCAATATTGGAAACTCCCATTTTGTGCGGGAATGTAGTTCCCCAAAGAATATCAGTACTAACCCAATTAATGGTACTGGAGCTCTTTCAACCAACGCCCCCAAAGTTTGAAATTCCCAAGCCGGATTCATAAAGTTGGGCGGAATCAACATTTCTAGAATATCGAAAAATGCTAATAGTAATAAGGCGTAACCAAGGATGCGTAAAAGAGTTATTGATCCTTGCTGGCTGTAGGCAAAATCTTGGAGTTGCTGGACTACGGGGATTAATTTATCGTTACTGGATTTAGTCATTTTACGAACAAAATAGATCAGAAAAATGGAAAAATGATAAAGAAGAACCTATCCTAAAAGCTAATTTTTGAAGTTAGCACTATTGGAGACAAAACATTAGACTCCAAACCATTAACCGTGAGGTTATATCAAGGTCAATTAGCAAAACTTAAAACCATTCCTAACTGGCTTGAAAGGCTTAGACAATTTGTTGACCAACTTATATCAAACATCCCCAATCAGGAGTAGTAATGGATAGAGATGGATAGAAATTAAGTTACAGTAACTACCTCTTGTTTGATAACTCAAGATTTTGGAAAGCGAGGACACCACCATTGATACCAGGAAAACCAAGCTTTCTCCAAGACTTGATAGGCGGCTTCAGGGGTAGAATGTTTTAAAGGAATCGATAAATGCGTCCAGAGACAACGCCTATCTTGAAGTTGCTCTTCACCGAGGAGCCAAGACAGTAGATGTTGAGGCTGTGTGTCATGGAGATATCGATTTTTGTTAAACTGTTCATCGGTGAAGGTCGTACTGCCTTGTGAGTTGATACAAGCACTCAGGTAAGCTCGCTGCTTTTGATCAACTCCATAACCGTAGTAGCCGATTCCTTGTTGCTGACGGACAACAGGAGGGGTGATGGTGGAAGTATTATCTTGGATAAATTTAACGACATTCCCATCTTTTAAATAGCTTATTTCAACATCTAGAGTTAGGTTATTCTGAATGTATCGATAGTTTTTTTGGGCTATCAGTTCTGGATGATGGCTAGTTGGTTTCTCAGATAAGGGGGGATTCGTACTGGATTGCCACTGTGGTAATAATATTTTTTCTGGAAAATAAAAAGATGTAACTATATCTTTGTCTTTTTTAGAAAACAGGATAATATTTCCCAAAGTCAAGAAGATACTACTAAAAGTGAGAGCCAAAAGGGGAATACGAATTTTTGTCCAGACAATCACCTTAATGACTTCCTCTCAGCTTGATTTTTTGATTCACTTTTTTCAAGTAAAAACCAGCAAAATAAGCCAAAAGATAGAACAGCAATTAATGAAAATATTAAAGAACCATCCCCGGCATGCCAGTAGTCAAAAGCTTTCTGCTGGTTTTTTGCTGCTAGGATAGCCATCAGTGCAACCCGTAACCCGTTGACGATAAATGCTATAGTAGCTGCTACAATTGGTACGAGGATTTTTTGCTTCCATTTTTGGGAAAACATTAACAGAAAAATTAGTCCTAATCCCAGCAGTTGAAAAACAAGCTCTATTCCAGAACAACCGCGATACACTTCTACACTTCCAGTTGGGAGAATAATTTTGTCTTCAATCAAAGTCACTTCAGAGCCTGTATACCAAAGAATAAAAGCCGCAAATTTGGCTGTGAGGCTTGATATATTCATTAGTAATGGCGCTAATAATTTGGACGCGCTGAGAAAAGACAAGACAAGCAATTCCCCCTTATATTGCTTTAATCCCTGAAAGCCAGAAGCGAGCAAAGCAAAACCAAAGGCAAAAACCGTAGATGATATATATAGAAAACCGCCAAAACTTGTCTGAGATGCGCTCTTAACCAGTAGCAGCGCAATAATTGATAAACCCAAAAAACTAGAGAAAATTCCACTTTCTAGATTGAGAGTGTAACGCTTCTCCCAAATGAGGCAAGATACAGATCCCCAAAAAAGAAAGCTTATGCCTAAGAAGCTAGGATCATTAGATTTACAAGCTAAAGCTAGGTGAATCGCCATTAAGCAGGCACCTATTCCTAGTAGCCAGAATTGGGGATATTTTAGTTGTGTGATAGCAAAAGGTTGGACAGCTTTCATCTCAATAAAGCGTTTGTGCTGCTATTTGCGACAATCAAGTCACTAAACTTATTCGCGCAAATAGGTAAAGGTTGGTGGTAGATTTACCCAGCACTTTCGTTTCGCAAGCACCTGAGAGCAGCAGTAAGTATAGATGCTACCATAGGCGATCAACCCGTCACGTTCATTTCAATCAGAGACACCAAGAAAATATGGTAAAACTCTAACTCGCTTTCGAGGTGATAGTTAGCTATTTTACAATGACTTTGAAAATTCACTGTGACACAAATAATATTGCTAGATATAGCAAAAATCAACTACTTTTATTTACTCTTTATGTAAAATTCAAATTAGTAAATTTTATACTTGAACCTAAGAGTTATACGACAAAAGGGTTACGAACCAAACAACCCTAAAATTTTTGTATAAAAAATTTGTGAATTTATTGGTAACAATAGGAAACTTTCTGACTTTTATGTATTTAAGAGTACACTACTAGTAGATCCATTCCTAAAATGATACCTAAAAAAGTCTGAAGAGGTAGCACCATAACTTCACGCAATCTTCATACCTTTGTTTCAATTGGGATTTTAGGATTAGATTCAATAAGTATCGTCTTTTAATGCTTACTGTTTAAGCTTTTCAACCTAATTGGAAGTAACAGGGACTCTAATCCCTGCCAAGCTTTAGGTTTCAGCTGCCCTTGACATCTTCAGAATTCTGGAAGACTTATGGAGCCACATTCTTTCTTCAGCTACTGAATTTTCTCTAAACCAAATAAATTTATATCGCTCGGATAAATTTTATCTACTTAAGTAAAAACACGTAAGTAAAGTTTTAGTAAAACTGAGTGAAAAATCGTAGACTTAATTTTACTTACTTAGTAATGTGAGGATGTAACTAGTAAGAAACTCACCAGTTACATCCTCGCTAATAACTAAAAGACAAAAGTAAAGCTGGAGAAGATGGAAAGAAAACCGTTCTTTTCAGATTCAAATCTTTTACTTTATTTTCAGTGTGAACACATTCAAGACAAAGTAGTTCCCAGCATAAGGATTCTTAGCCTATCTGCACTAATCCCAATCGCTTTGAAGCGAAATGTTTTTTTCTGGGTTTCACACAGATTGACTAAATTCCAAGTTTTTTTGGAAGCAATCTCAAATCCGCATCCCATCATAACCAAGGAGAACAAATTTGTGAAGAAAATTTCACTTTTAGGATTACTGGTGTCAGGCTTCTCTGCGACTTTTTTAGTACTATCTACCAAACCTGTAGGAGCCGTTACATTTAATTGCCCACAGATTGGGGCCTCTTCTAACTGTGGTACTCGCATTTCCATCGATCCCGATTCGGCAGGAAATCCAGTTGCAACCATTACCAATACAGGTATTGCTCCATATGATGGTAGTGATGATGCTCTAGTTGGAATCACGAATAACTTAGTAGGATCGTCAGTTAACTCTATCACCTTATCTGGTACTGGCAACGGTGGTGGCATCTTTGCTTTTGATGGTGATGGACTCTGTAGTATATACACTACTTGTAGTTACTCCCATCCAACAACCTATGAAGGTCCAACCACTACTTTCTCTGGAATTAGTACATTTGGAAACACTGGTACAGTTAATTTTACTGGCGGTCTTGCACCAGGTTCTGGTACTTACTTCTCTCTGGAAGGAAGTCCACAATCTGCATCTATAACTTCTGGACCAATCCAAACTTAGCCTGTGCCTAGTAGCCCTGTCCCTGAACCCTCTTTAATTCTAGGTAACTTAGTCGGTCTTGTCGGTTTTGGAGCAATGCTGCGACGGAAACTGCAACGACGAAACTGTAGTAGCACATTAGGTTGATAACTTTTAGATTAAGCTCTTGAGAGAGGATGTCTAAAAAGTCACTTTTGCTAATTTCCAAAAGGAAGCTTTGAAATTTGTTTTCAAGGGAAATACTTGCTTAGCGCGACTTGTTCAGCAGTGAATAGTTACGCTTGATAGGATGCATTTACCACTATAACGCCCAAGTAGTCCTCAACAATTAATGCTTTATTATAGTGGTGAACGAAATACTGAATGGCTCCAATAATATTATTTAACTTTTTTGAAAAAGATAAATTTTGTCCGAGCAAATGAGAAAATATCAAGCCGCATTGTATTATTGTGTCTTTCTCTATATAAATTATTAAATCTGTATAAACGCCTGTTTCTGCTACCTATTTCTCTCTGCAAGGAAGTCCACAGTCTGCATTTATAACTTCTGGCGCGATCCAAATTCAGGCTCATACGCAACAGGCAGATATTTGCAGAGACGTGTTTATGAACGTAACCGCCTCGACAACTAGCTGCAACTTGTTACGTTTCCAGAATTCGTCTGCATCCAAAAAGGCGCACCCCTTAGGATTAAGTAAGTTGGCGTGAATAAACTGAAATAAGTAAAACACGCAGGTGCATACCATGCTTTCCCTACGTGGTTTTCTTAATATCTCCATCCTCGTTTTCAGAACATAGGATGTTACCCAGTGACCAACCTTCACTTTTTGCCGAAGACTTAAGTCCTAGTCTAGCTTTTCCTTAACTTGATCTTTAACGTCTTCAACACCGTGACGAACTTGGCTTTCAGCTTGCTTTGCTTTACCTTCTGCTTTATCTTCAGGGTCACCAGTTACATTACCCAAAGCTTCTTGAGCTTTACCTTCGATGTTTTTACCAACAGCTTTAGCACGATCTTCTATACTCATTTTATCCTCCAGATTTGCTATATTAGTTATCTCAAAGCTATTTATTAACTTTGAAGGTTTTGCTAATCACATGACTAACTTATCCTAAAGTTTTTGCTGTAGCCTTCCGCCACAAGGAATATTAATGGTCTATGCTAAAAGGTAGATTACAATGAAAAACTTTCCTCTTTCAAGGAAATAAGGTTTTCTGTCTAAATTATTTAGTTTTATCTGTTTGTACATAAATTAGTTGTGGTTGTTAAACTTAAATAGTAAAGTCTTGTAAAAGAAAACTATCAGGCATACTACGTAAATAAACTGATAAGAATTTAGCGATCGCGCAGTCAATACTCAGCTATTAACAAAATTCTGTAAATCTGTAGACAAACAGCCTCACTTTTACAAGCAATGGATACTCAAGGTGACTTCTAAATGATTTATACGTATTTGTAGGGGTAATCCTGATTCAATTATCACAAAGGAGAGTCTAAATGTTTCAAAAGCGGCAAAATAGAAGTAAGGCAGCTAAGTAACTGAGTACAAGTGTTCCGTAGCTAAGTGCTAATACGTAGTGTCTGGGGAAATGATATTTGCTAGCATCTCAAGAGGGGATTTCCTTTCTAAACAGTTATGACAGAATTGTCTCTTCAAGCACCCTTTCAACCAACAGGCGATCAGCCACAAGCGATCGCCCAACTTGTGGCGAGTATCCAAGCAAACAATCGTTATCAAACTTTACTGGGAGCAACGGGAACAGGAAAAACTTTCTCAATAGCCTCAGTGATTGAAAAAGTGGGGAAACCAACCCTAGTTCTAGCCCATAACAAAACTCTCGCCGCTCAACTTTGCAATGAGTTGCGCGAATTCTTTCCTAACAATGCAGTTGAGTATTTCATCAGCTACTACGATTACTATCAACCAGAAGCGTATATTCCTGTCAGCGATACATATATCGAAAAAACAGCCTCGATCAACGATGAAATTGATATGCTGCGTCACTCGGCGACGCGATCGCTATTTGAACGCCGTGATGTGATAGTTGTTGCTTCCATTAGCTGTATCTACGGTTTGGGAATGCCGCAGGAATACCTTAACGCCGCTATTCCTCTTCAAGTAGGCATGGAAGTTAATCAACGCGAGATTTTACGAGATTTAGCATCAATACAATACAAGCGCAACGACATCGAGATGGGGCGGGGACGTTTTCGCGTCCGGGGAGATGTGTTAGAAATTGGTCCGGCGTATGAAGACCGCATTATTCGCGTAGAATTCTTTGGTGATGAAATTGACGCTGTGCGTTACGTAGACCCAGTGACTGGTGAAATTATTAAGAGTTTAGAAGCTGTGAATATCTATCCAGCACGTCACTTTGTCACCCCAGAGGAACGACTGGAAGTTGCTTGTAACGACATTGAAGCAGAATTAAAAGAGCGTATTGCACAATTAGAGTCAACAGGAAAATTGCTGGAAGCACAGCGTATAGATCAGCGGACACGTTATGACTTAGAAATGTTGCGGGAAGTTGGTTACTGTAACGGTGTGGAAAACTATTCCCGTCACTTAGCAGGACGCCAAGCTGGGGCACCGCCAGAATGTTTGATTGATTATTTTCCTAAAGATTGGCTGCTCGCGATCGATGAATCTCATGTTACCGTACCGCAAATTCGCGGCATGTACAACGGCGACCAAGCAAGAAAACGAGTTTTGATCGATCATGGGTTCCGTCTTCCGAGTGCAGCTGATAACCGTCCTTTAAAGGCAGAGGAATTCTGGGAAAAGGTAAACCAGTGTATTTTTGTTTCCGCTACGCCAGGAGATTGGGAATTACAAATTTCTGAAGGTTCTGTCGCACAACAAATCATTCGACCGACAGGAGTCATCGATCCAGAAATTATGGTACGTCCTACGGAAGGGCAAATTGATGATTTGTTAGGTGAAATTAAAGACAGAGTTGATCTTCAAGAACGAGTGTTGATTACAACACTCACCAAACGCATGGCGGAAGATTTGACCGAGTATCTGGAAGACAATAGCATTCGAGTCAGATATTTACATTCGGAAATCAATTCCATCCAGCGGATTGAGATTTTGCAGGATTTGCGCGATGGAAAGTTTGATGTGTTGGTAGGCGTGAACTTGTTACGGGAGGGATTAGATTTACCAGAAGTTTCTCTAGTGGCAATTATGGATGCCGATAAAGAGGGGTTTTTGCGTGCAGAACGTTCCTTAATCCAAACTATTGGTAGAGCGGCACGTCACATCCGGGGACAAGCGATTATGTATGCCGATCGCCTTACCGATAGTATGATCAAAGCTATTGACGAAACAGATAGGCGTCGTGGTATCCAAACAGCATATAACCGGATGCATGGCATTACACCTCAACCGATTGTGAAGAAAAAATCTAGTAATGCAATTCTGTCGTTCCTAGAAGTGTCGCGGCGGTTGAATGCAAACGAGTTAGAAATAGTCGATCAACATTTAGATGAGTTACCATTAGAAGAAATTCCCGATTTGATTACGCGGTTGGAAGCGCAGATGAAAGAAGCTGCGAAGAATCTGGAGTTTGAAGAGGCGGCGAAGTTACGCGATCGTATCAAGCAGTTGCGTGATAAGTTAGTGGGACGTTAGCTTGTAATACAGTAGAGACGTTACATCTAACGTCTCTACATAGTCAAAAGTGTCATCATTGTAGCTGTTCTGGATCGATTCCCCGTTCTTGGAGTCGGACTAACAAATCCTGATATCGCTGTTGTTCAAGTTGAAGTTGCAAGAGTGCGGCTTCCTTCTGTTGACGCTCTTGCTCAGCACGTTGGTGCTCTTGCTCTCGTAATTGATCCAATTCCACAAAAGTCAGAAATCGCTGTCCATCAGGACGATAAATTTCCAACTTATCGGGTGTCAGTTCAAACCGCACTCCCAAACGGGGACTTACCCAACCATGCATTTCCTCGATGACTTCTAAATCTTCCCCCGATCGCTGCAACCCAGTCAATTCCACTTTTATGGGATCGTAAATGTAATATTCCTCCACTCCATAGCGTTGATAAGACAGTAGTTTATTTGCCATTTCTTTGGTGGTGTTGCTGGAGGATAAGATTTCAAATACCACCTGTGGCGCAATGTTATTTTCCTCCCACTGCTTATAGGAGCGTCTGTCTCCTTTTGGTACCCCAAAAACAACCATTGCATCAGGCGCAAGACATTTGGGACTTTTCTCCACTGGATACCAAAGTAGATCCCCTGCAACGAATACATCGGCAATGGCAGCAAACAAGATTTCGATATTTTCTTTGATAG
>CAZZVG010000034.1:0-174 GCA_964657295.1 Iningainema sp.
ACACTAGTATTAAGGACAACAGATACTTATGTTTTGTCTTTCCTATGGCAATCCTAAATCATTCGTGAAAAACGAGATCCAAGGGCAACTTTTACGAAGTCGGGGATCTAAGACTCTTTCAATCTTTTTTAGGAGGTTTCCCGGTATTACGTACATTCATAATTTTTCCGAGTA
>CAZZVG010000034.1:184-14339 GCA_964657295.1 Iningainema sp.
AAACCAAAAGGGCGCACCCATCGCGATCGCAAAACCACTAAGAATCCAACCGGGTATCGCTCGTACAAGTTTAGTACGAGGGAAAACCCGGTGTTGATGAGTCGTCCAACCAATTTGCTGTTCTAAATTAGCATTAGTCCAACCGATAGGAAGAGAAGTATCCTTTAAAAGCTCGTTAGCTTGATTTCTCAAACTATCTAAATCTGTAGCTGATTTTTGACCATTTTGGATCAGGAATTGGTTTATACTAGAAATCATTGTGTCTCGCAGTTGTGAGTCTTTAGATAATCTATTGACTATAGAAAAAGTATCCACGTTAGCAGCAACAGCAATAAACAAACCAATTAAAATAGTGACTCCCTTGGCATTGCGTTTATAGACACCAGAAGCCCGTTCCATAGAGTTGTCAAACACATTTTCAATTTCTTGCTTTAAGATGTTTATCCCTTCGTCGGAAGTTTTAGTTGTTGCTTGAACACGCTTTGCCCAAACAGTCAAGTTTTTTGTAACAGACGATGGTAAAATATTAATTAACTCTTGAATTTTTTGATAAGTTGCGCTATCTTTGTCTTTAATAGCAGATTCAATTTCCTTATAGACAGCAGTACTTGTATTAATTGACTGGACAACTTCCTGGATAGTTGGACGCAAACCTCCAAGCAATATCGCCCGATCAGCATCATCAAAAATATCTTTTCTTATAAATTTTAGCTGTCGTAAGGATTTAGCAAATAATTCATCTTTAGGGAGATTACTCTCAAAGCTCTCTATATACTTGTCTAGACTTTTCGCCATAGAATTAATACTTATCTGCAAAGTAGCTTTATTTTGTTTAAAATTCTCAATAATTTGTCCAAACTCTTGACTCACTTCTGTAAAATCCTGATATGTAGTTTGAAATAATTGAAGAAATTCTGGGTTATTACTACCTCTATCTTGTAGTTTCAAGAGAACATTTCTAATTTCATTTAATCGTTCATCCTTAAATTTTTCTATCCGTAATTCAGTTAAATTTTGAATTAAGATCGGAAGTTGTAGTGTATCCATTAGAGTCGTGGCAAAAATGTCTGCAGGAATATAAGATGGTCCAGTATGTTTTCTCTTTCCAAAAATAGTATCTCTTTTTCCCGTTCCAGGTCGTGCTTTCTTACAGAAGCGATACAATGCCCCAACTGCCCATGTAGCCCTACGAGGTAAAGTCTCAAAAAATCCTTTTGCCTGTTGATTGAGACTTTGAATCAAGGGATTGTCATAAATTTGATTGGTAAGTTGGATAACTCGAGCTTGTTCCAGTTTGTCAACATCACCTCCCAAAAGAATTTCAATAGATTTTCTTAAATGTTCTGCCCGCCATTGAAACACAGTCGAAATGAGTTCTTGAATTTCCGAGGCTAACAAACTCAAAATTAAGTAAATAAATATTAAGCTAAGCGCTACACTCAAGATAAGTTGTAAATTCACTCTCAAATCTCTCCAACAGTTAAATAAGAAGACTGCGCGTCTATGATCGCACTTTTTTCGTTAAGATCGTTAGTCATTAATGACCGAAAATCATAGAGCGCAGAGCAAATGGCTGAGCGACATGGGTTTCCCACCCTCGTATGCTAGAAGTGCTTTTCGTTTCGTTTCGATGTGCGGTTCTTCGTTCTCCGGAAACTGACACCGTGAAAATCCGTCTTGAAAGGTTTGCCTTTCCTCGTTTCCCGAGAGCGGAAGTTGAGAGCAAAATCCACTGCTCAAAAAAAATTGTATAAGTGTGCAGTTTAATGCAGTATAAGCTTATCAGGTTGTGCATTCACAACTTTCGCTCATAAAATATCAAAAAAGTGTCAAAAGTTTATTGCTAAACTTGAAAGATTTGAGTAAATTTGAAATTACTGGATTATAAACAACTTTAGTACATGGTCAACTACCGACACTGCCCTTTCGGGGACAGATGTAGGCTTGCAAGAGTCAGCTTGCAATTAAGAGTAGACTAGCCCAGAGCCGATATAAGCTCTTCAATGCAATCTCCCTAGGAACACGCGTCACAAGGGAGGGCTGCCTGCTTACCAATTCAAAGCCTTAAATTTTGAATTTCTCTGCACGTGCAAATTCCCAGGGAGCGGCACCGATAGTTCACATATGGCAACATTTGAGACTCCGGCACGTCTCTATTTAATCGAATCAGCAATCAAAATGATTATGCGAGAATATGCAAGAAGGAAGGTTTACTTGGGGTCGTCTAGAAAAACAGTATCGCACGGCTGAGAAACGAGTTGATGGAGTATGGGTTGTAGTGCTGCTGTCTGCAGCAATATTACTTTTTACCATCAACTTAGGGGGATTAGCACTGCGAGATTGGGATGAAGGCACTGTGGCACAGGTTGCCCGTGAAATTTGGGAGGCGCAAGCTGGTTCGTGGCATTGGCTTTACCCGACATTGGGTGGGGAACCATATTATAACAAGCCGCCACTAATGCACCTACTTATTGCATGGACTTATTCTTTAGGAGGTGTGAATGAGTGGACAACACGCTTGCCAGGAGCAATCTTAACAGCTATTTCCGTACCTTTGCTGTATTGCCTCGGTCGAGAGATATTTCGCCAACGCAGTGCTGCTGTTTATAGCGCCTTAGTTTACCTAACAATGCTGCCTGTAGTTCGTCATGGGCGGTTAGCAATGTTAGATGGGGCCTCGGTAAGTTTTTTTATAATAATGATTATATGTGTGTTGCGATCGCGCCGTGACTTACGCTATTGCCTGGGTGTTGGCATCAGTCTAGGGTTGATTTGCCTGACTAAAGGTATGTTAGGTTTATTATTGGGAGCGATTGCCCTCGTCTTTCTTTTCTGGGATACACCGCGACTGCTGACGAGTGGGTACATGTTCATCGGAATGATCATTGGGAGTGCGCCTGTTGCGTTCTGGTATGGTGCCCAGTGGTTACACTACGGTTACGCTTTTACAGACACGGGTTTGGTAGGTCAATCCCTCAGCCGTATTTGGAAACCTGTAGAGGATCATTCCGGACCGCCTTGGTACTATCTCCTAGAGATTCTCAAGTATATCTGGCCTTGGCTCCTTTTTCTACCACAAAGTTTATGGTTAACTTGGGAAAATCGCAATCTCGGCTGGGCAAAACTTGTGCTGGTATGGAGTAGTCTTTATCTCGTTGCTATTTCCTTGATGAGTACCAAACTGCCCTGGTACGTTTTCCCGATTTACCCCAGCTTAGCTTTAACTTTTGGTCCCCAACTGGCAAAAATCGATGATTCTCCTTTACCCTCATCATATCCCCGTTTTTGGGTGGTAAGTTTGGCTGTTATCGCAGTGGGGGCAATTGCTGGTAGTTATTATTTTGGAGGTACAGCACATCATAAATCAGACTTACAACTCATTTTAGCGGCAGTCGCTGTGACAATGGCGATCTCCACTATTTTGGCAGAGCGAGGCGATGGACAATTCTTAAAAGTTCTATTTTGGGGAACTTATATTTCACTACTCCTATTAATGAAATCTAGCTACTGGGTGTGGGAACTAGGAGAAGCTTACCCAGTGAAACCAGTTGCTGCCATGATTGAAAGGGGAACAGGGGCAAAAGCAAAGATTTACACATCCTTTGGCTACCATCGTCCATCATTAGATTTTTACAGTCATCGCGCCGTTATTCCTGCCGATTCAACTCAACTGCAATATTTTTGGCAGCATCAAAAACAATCATACTTCCTACTTGATAGATCTGCTCTCAAAAATCTTCAACAGAAATCTATGAAACTCGTTGACCAAGTCTCTGATTGGACATTAGTTATAAATGATACTAAATAAAACCTCAGTAGTGGGTAGTGGTTGTTGGTAAGAACTCACACCTAATAACCAACACCTAACAACTGTAGGGGCGGTTTTCACAATATTTTTTTGTTTCCACACGACGAATTATACAAATTAAACCCGCTTCTACCAACACCCAACATTCATTCTTGTACAGATTTTTCAGTTTTCGGTAGCATTTGATGATCATTACTCGTGTTTTGCTGAGTCATGGTCATAGTACTTAATAAAATTGCACTTCCCACAGCTATTGCTATCACAGGACGCAGGAGGACAAAATCTCGGAGAATTCGAGATAAAGGCCTGCTTTGACGACGGAGTGTGGATGAAATCAAAATCTGTTTGAAAATAAACGGATCGCGGACGTAATGACCGCTTTTACATACCACGAGCCGTTCTTGGCAATACGGACAGGTGTATAAACCAACGTAAGTCTTGACTGGCTTTCGCCCAGTATTTTTTTGGCAAACTGGGCAAGTAACGTAATGATTATCAAAGGTGTGTGTACTCATCTACCCTGTCCGTTTAGTCCCTTTACTCGCTCTAACACTATATTTATATTGAATCCCAGATCAACATACGTGTAGATTCCCAGTATGGTCTGACATAAGCCATGAATTAAACATCCAGTTGTTATGTTCCCACGACCTACCCGTATCTTTCATCCTACAAAAATGGCTTAATGGCTGCAACACAAGTATAGCTAGATTTATATGAAGATAACTGATCTCCACTTCATAAAACTATTTGGTTAGAACCGTTAACCAGAATGCATTCAAGTCAGGGGTAAGGCAGTAAGGGTGTAGGAGACATTCAAATGATTGAATTTTTCCTGGAACACCCTGACCTGATCCAAACCGTATGAGGGTCTGATACTAAGTTGAGTTTTGTATTCTTCTCACTAGAGATTCATTACTATTTGAGCATTATCCCGATGAAAATGTTAAGTACTAGCAATTGTTTTTACAAAAACTTTATAAGCAAGGCGACCCGAGGAGCGGGGATCAGTGAGAGAGAGGTAGCTCTAAAAGTGTACTTAAAGCAGTTCGTGAAAAATGACTCCTGACTATTGACGGCACAAGTGCTGTCGGGGGGCGAGTAGAAAGCTTGTCTGCTTGAAGCGCGATCGCTCACAATAAAAAGTAAGGCACAAAAATTTAAATTTTTTATTACATTTACTTCACTCAATGACTGTCCTACCTCCTACTAATTTCAGGAAGGTGACGGAGCAACGCAGTTTTTCTATTCCTTCTGCTTCTCTAACCCACCTCATTAACCGATTTCAACCATCACCAGAAACCGTCGTACTCTTTTTAGCTGTACTCATCGGCGGAAGCAGTGGTATGGGTGTCGTAACATTTCACTACTTGATCGATATCATTCACCACCTCTTGCTGGAAAATTTTATGGGCAAGATTGGCGTTTGGGGCGCTTGGACTTTAGCTTGTGTCCCCACTCTGGGCGGAGCGGTGGTGGGATTAATGCGTTGGCGTAGCCAAGACTTTGGTCCTGGACTTTCTTCTTTAATCGCTGCCTCCCAAGAAGGAGAGATCAAGCGACAACTGCGACCAGTAACGAAAATGCTCGCAGCATCAATTTCCTTGGGCAGTGGTGCTTCTTTGGGACCAGAGGGACCGAGTGTCGAAATTGGTGCTTCTTTAGGTCTTTTAATGTCTCAGGTGATAAAAGTATCACAAGAACGACAGCGTTTGCTCTTAGGTGCAGGTGCAGCAGCTGGTTTAGCTGCTGGATTTAATGCCCCAATTGCCGGAGTATTTTTTGCCCTAGAGGTGGTGCTGGGAGCAACATCCTTTGCCACTTCAGCCGTCAGTGTCGTGCTTCTAGCTGCAGTTGTCGCATCACTCATTGCTCAAATTGGTTTGGGAGCACAGCCTGCTTTTACCTTACCTGTTTATCAAGTCCGCAGTCCTCTAGAATTACCGCTTTATCTTGGCTTAGGTTTGGGAGCCAGTCTGGTTTCTCTAACATATACCCAAGCACTGCGTCTGGTAAAAGCCTGCTTTGATGGGCAGGTACCACCTTTGCAATGGCTGGGACGCATACCAAAACCAATTCATCCCATTATTGGCGGTGTCATTATCGGTACAACAGCTTTACGCTTTCCACAAATTATGGGGATCGGTTATGAAACTGTGGAAGCAATGCTTCAGGATGTGAAGTTTCCGCTCCAAATTTTAGTTATGCTGCTCGTTGTCAAGTTAGTGATGACAGCAATCAGTTCTGGTAGTGGTTTTGTTGGTGGTGTATTTGCACCTGCAATGTTTTTAGGCGCTTCTTTCGGTTCTGTTTATGCTAAAGTTCTTGCTCACTTATTTCCTGCCATCAGCGATTACATGGCAGCAGCACCAGCTTATGCGATGGTGGGAATGGCAGCTATGCTCGCAGCAAGTGTGAGAGCTCCTTTAACAGCAATTTTGTTGCTGTTTGAGTTAACACGAGACTACCGTATTGTCTTACCTTTGATGGCAGCAGTTGGTTTAAGCGTTTGGCTGGTAGAACTGTTAAAGCCTACCTCCAATTCTAACTCGAATTTAAATCAGATTGGTCTTGCTGAGTTGAAAGACGAGCAGGCAGATATTATGAGCCAAATTTTAGTAGAAGATGCCATGTCTACTTGTCCGAAAAAGCTGTTAGCAACAATGAAAGTGTTGGAGGCTGCTTTAGAAATGACAGAAAATCGCACGCGTCACGCTTTAGTCATTGATGAAGGAGGGCGATTGGTTGGTATTCTTTCTCTAGAAGATATCAACCGCACCCTTTCGATGAGTCAAAATTACTCAACGCCAACTGAAATTTCGGCTAATTTTCATCAAACACTTATTAATATATGTACTACGGAAATTCTCTATGCCTATAGAGATGAACCCTTATCTGAAGCTTTCAAGCGGATGGCTAGTAGAGGTTTACAACAGTTGCCTGTTGTAACGCGAGATAACCATGAGAGCATTTTAGGTTTATTGCAACGCGAGCAAATTGCCTTAACCTGCAACCTAGCAGTCACCCGCGAGGCACTCCGCCACTATTTACCCATTGCCCTCAAAACAGATGCACTCTTAACTTCTAACAGTTAAGAGTAAGGAGTAGGGGCAGGTTTGACCGATTGATTTTGGCTCTGGTAAGTTATCTAGTAAAACCTGCCCGTACAGGAGTTAGGAGTTAGAGAAACTAAAACTCACGATCCTTACTCCTAAATTTTCAGCATTTAGCCGTTAGTCATTAGCTATCAGCATATATTACTCTTGACCCAACACCGCGATTTATAAAATTGCGGTGTTGGCTAGAAGTTAGATTCAGCTTTTAGTCCGATTTTGTTTGCACATTGAGGACTATCTGGCTAAACTTTCTTGTGCTTATTGGAGTTACGCTCTGCCGTTATACCAGGACATAGCGTTTCCAACTCGCGCCTACTATAGCTTGCGGTTTAAGGTCAAAATTTTCATGTCTCCAAAAAGAGCGACTCCGTCCTTGGGACAAGTCCCTACATGAAAACTTTCCAGATTTCTCGCCCAAACAATATCTCAGCAGTTACAGCCGTGGATTTATGGACAAAGCAAAGTGGATTAAGCATTTGCGCACCTTCATATGACTGTTAATGTATTTCATTAACACTGTCAAAGGTTATAGCACGGCAGCTTAATTCTCCACGTGTCATTTTTCCGAAGCCACTGCGTTACGGAGCCAGTGCTGTTCGCGGAGCGTCTCCGTTAGGAGAAGACGGGTTTCCCCCCGTGGTAGCAAGTGGCATCCCCGATCTTGATGGAGAGGCTACCAGATTTCCCGCATTATTTAGGTGTGAATAGCCGTATGTCTGAAAGTTTATATTCCTCAGCTTCTTACAACACGACTACTCGACTGCCGATAGCTGAATGCTTAACCTAAATTAACTGTTTAAGCTGTCGCTTCCATCGGTTCCATACCTTCTTTCTCTTCTGATTCTACTTGCCTGAGACGAATGTGCTTTTTGCCCAAAGTAATTATAAACTCATCGCCAGGAAGAAGATTCATCTGTTTAGTATAAGCTGAACCTATGAGTAAGTTTCCATTGGACTGCACGCTAATTCTATAGCTAGCACTGCGTCCGCCACGCCCGTTTGCACTAGGAGCACTGTCTAACTGAATGCCTTCAGCATCAATCAGGGCATTCAAGAATTTCATCATGTTAACGCGCTCTATACCATTTTTGGTTACGGTATAGTAGCCGCACTTTTTAGCTTTTTCTTCCTTGCTAAGGCTTTCTAGCTCTTTGACGTGTTTGAGTAGATCTTCACCGACAAGGGGGTCAATTTTTCTCTGTTTAGCCATCAACTTAGATCAAAAACGAATGATTGAATCGATTTTATTTTAACTGAGGTTGAGCTAATGCGATCGCCATCATTTATTTTTTTCTGTCAGTTTAGCCAAATATATTGTACCGAAGCGCATTGGAATTATTATAGAATGATCAATATTGCTAATATAATATAAACTTTTTAAGAAAGTGGGCAATCATGATAACTATAATTTGTAAATGACTGCTACACTGTATTTGTTTCGCTTTCTGTCGGCAGGTATCAAAAATTTGTCTACTTGCCTGAGCTAGATCATCGGTACATAGCATCATAAGCAAAACTAAACCGAAGTCTTTATCAGAAGAATGCAGAACTTAGAATACACAATGCAGGGGGCAAGACAAATGAGGGGTCTAAACCCTCCACCAATTAAATCTGAGTTGTGCGTTCTGTCTTAATAAAAGAGTGAAAAGAACTTGTTCACCCAATTACATTTAATAGAACAATATTGACTTGCCACCCAGTTATACATAATCCCTCTAGATTCTGACTCCTAAGTCAGAGATTTCTTTCTGACTCTAAACTAACGGTTAGAGGGAGAGGAGCAACCTCTATGGTTAGCTTTTAGACAAATGATCAAGGATAAAGAAACGCGAAAATGAAGTTAACCACCAGAGGTCATTATAGTGTCAAAGCTTTGCTGGATTTGAGCTTACAACCGGAGTATGGTCCGGCATCAACCAGAGCGATCGCTCTTCGTCAAAATATTCCTGCGCCTTATCTAGAAAAACTCCTCATCGAAATGCGTCGTGCTGGGTTAGTCAAATCAATTCGCGGCAGCATCGGTGGATACCAACTAGCACGATCACCTTTAAAAATTTCTGTAGGAGAAATTTTAGAAGCCGTGGGTGAAACGATTGAACCTTTACCTCATCACCAAACAAAACCTGTACAAACTGAAGACTGGGTAACATTTAGCCTTTGGAAGAGGCTGCACCAAAAACTGAAAGAAACTTTATACAGTATTACTTTAGCAGACCTTTATTACGATGCTCGTAGTTGGCAAGCCTCTCTTGGAGAAGAAGCTAGTTTTATTGTTTAGCGCACTCTACTATGAATTGGATTTTGAAGAAAGTGGGCGGTGTCCCAAGCCTTGCCAGTAAAAGTACAACGCCCTTCATCTCTCACGGCGGCTTTCGTTACTCAGAACTTCGGAACAAACCCATTGCAGTGCGTCCTTGAAGCTTCTTGTATTCTGCACTCTCCGCAGCGCCCTTGTGCATTCAATGAAAAGGAACCCCGCTTACTTAAGGGCTAAGGCTCCCAAGCAACACAAAGCCAAAAATTCCTGACTCCGAAATGGTATGACTCATGAGCAATAGCATTTATGTTTTAATTTTTGCGGCTACTTTAGATTATTTGATTGGCGATCCGAGGGGTTGGCTTCACCCAGTGCAAGTTATGGGGTGGATCATTTCTCGCTTTACCAAATTCGCTCTCAACTACAGTCAGAATTCTCTGACGCAGCGCATAGCTGGAATTGCTCTGGGGATTATCCTGATATTTGGTAGCGGGCTTGTGGGTTGGTTGATAATTCAAAGTGCTAGACTATTACATCCACTGTTAGGAATTGCTACAGAAAGTATTCTTTTAGCCAGTTGTTTTGCTCTAAAAAGTTTAAGACAGGCAGCCGAAACAGTTTTACAACCTTTAACAGCAGGACAGCTTAGTAATGCTCGTTCTATTTTAAGTCATTATGTTGGTCGAGATACACAAAATTTAACCGAACCAGAAATTTTGCGAGCCGTCTTAGAAACGGTCACAGAAAATGCCACAGATGGAGTCATGGCTCCGCTTTTTTATGCAATTGTTGGTGCTTGTGTGCCGCAAATCGGTCCAACTCCTTTAGCTTTGGCATACAAAGCCAGCAGTACGCTTGATTCTATGGTAGGTTACCGAGTTAGTCCCTACACTTATCTAGGATGGTTTAGTGCCCGATTAGAAGATTGCTTGACTTGGTTACCCTGTCGGTTCACGGTCATGACTCTATCACTTGTGTCCGGTAAACCAAAGTATATTTGGCAGATTTGTCGGCGAGATGCCGTTGCCGATCCCAGTCCCAATTCTGGTTGGAGTGAATGCGCCTATGCTGCTATTTTAGGTGTGCAAATGGGCGGTACGAACTGGTATAACAGCGTCGCCAAACACAAACCGCTCTTAGGAGATGCAATCCATCCGATCACAGCAAATAGTATCCAGAGTTCTTTGCAACTGACTCGATATTGCTTTTTGCTTTGGTTGGGGGGTGCGTCCCTACTCCTAATAGCCTTAAAAAGGTAATGATGAAGATAGGGAATTGGGAAAAATAGGAGATGTCTGTTTTTATTGTTAACTCCTACCTCATAACTCATCACTCATTACTTAAGGGGTGTCGCTTTATGAATCTATCAGTCAAGGTGGTTGAGATTCTCTCAGCTGAGGAACTTCGTCGTACTGTGACTCGTCTCGCCTCTCAGATAGTGGAAAGGACGCGAGATCTGTCCCAACTGGTACTGATCGGTATTTATTCTCGAGGTGTGCCGTTAGCCCAAATGTTAGCGGATCAGATTGAGGTACTTGAAGATGTACCTGTGGCGGTCGGAGCGCTAGATATCACATTCTATCGAGACGATCTCGACCAGATTGGGTTGCGGACTCCTTTAAAAACTGACATCCCTTTTGATTTAACGGGGAAAACAGTAATTCTCGTAGATGATGTGATTTTTAAAGGACGGACAATTCGCGCTGCTTTGAATGCGGTGAATGAGTACGGTAGACCTGAGGTCATTCGTTTAGCCGTGCTGATAGACAGGGGTCATCGTGAGGTACCTATTCACCCTGATTTTTTCGGTAAGCAAATCCCCACAAATACTCAAGAGATTGTTAAAGTTTACTTACACCATTGGGATGGACGAGATGGAGTCGAATTGCTCGGAGATTGAAGTCTTGATTGTTGACTGTTGACCCCTGAGTGTCAACTCACTCATCTCTCGTACTTCAGTCGAGAGATGAGCTTAAATGTTTTCCGACCTTATAAAGAAGTAACCATATCCTTAATATAATGTATAATGGCATCTGCTGTAGGCAGATTAGTTGCGACTAAAATTTGGTTGATGTTACACAATCTCAATAACGCTTCCTCGTTTGCCTGGTTCGACTGAGATGACAAAAAGTCTTTCAACAAAATAACTGCTAAGACATCTCCTGTGCCAATTAATGAAGCCACTGCTTGATACCCTCCAACTGGTACTGAAGGTGTCTTCTGACTAGTTGTTAATCTGGTTTGTTGTGACAAGGTTTCACTAATTGAAGGCGTCGCGATCGTCAGGCACTTTAATAAAAAGTCTTGATGTCGAGTAACAAACTGTACAAGCTCTGATTTCTTACTATCATGTGTCATGAGTGCAATGTATTTTTTGCCAATAATCTCAAAAGCCTTATTTACGGTTTCGGGAGTTTGAGCCATTACCTCAGACTCTTTTGCTTCGTCAAAAGCTTCAGTAATGTCTTGAGACACTTCTTCTGGTGCTTGAGTCACTGACTCAGGAGATTCTATAGTTGTTTGAGAAACTGTATCAGTGGTTGGTTGATCTCTGGTTGCAACTTCATCAAAAATTGCTGTGCTGGCTTCAACAACTTCTGTGGAGGGTGTCGTTGTCTCAGGAATGACTGCACTTGCCTCAACTTCTTCTGTTTTATCTACAATTTCTTCCAAGACTTCGTTGATGTCTAAGGAAGTTTGGGTATTATTTTCTGAGGCTTGCACTTCATTCAAAGCAAGTGGATCTTCTGTTTGTGTGTTAATTTCTTCAGTTTCTACTAATTCTGGTATTTGAATAATAGTTACCTCTCCCTGAATCACATTTGCGTCAGATTTGTGAGTGTCAATTTCTCGTGTTTCGACAACTTCGCTCAGGGCAGAAGCCGATGATGTGGGAGTGTTTTCCTCTGTGGTGACTTGTTCTAGAACAGTCACTTCTTCGTGACTCATAGTGGTGTCATCTGTTACTTCGACAACTTCAGTAAGGGCAGGATATCCTAGTGTAGGAGTGTTTTCCTCTGCGGCGACTTGTTCTAGAATCGTCACTTCTTCGTAAATCACGGTGGCGTCATCTGTTGCTTCGACAACTTCAGTAAGGGCAGGATCTCCTAGTGTGGGAGTGTTTTCTTCAAGGGCGACTTGTTCTAGAATCGTCACTTCTTCATGAATCACAGTGGTGTCATCTGTTGCTTCGACAACTTCGGTAAGTGCAGGAGCTCCTAATGTGGGAGTGTTTTCCTCAAGGGCGACTTGTTGTGGTAGCTGAATAACAGTCAATTCTTCGTGAATCACGGTGGTGTCAGATTCGTGAGTGTCAATTTCTGTTGCTTCGACAACTTCGGTAAGGGCAGGAGCTCCTAGTGTGGGAGTGTTTTCCTCAAGGGCGACTTGTTGTGGTAGCTGAATAACAGTCACTTCTTCGTGAATGACGGTGGTGTCATCTGTTGCTTCGACAACTTCGGTAAGGGCAGGAGATCCTGGTGTGGGAGTGTTTTCCTCAAGGGCGACTTGTTGTGGTACAGTGATCTCTCCTTGAATCACAGTTGCCTCAGATTCGTTAGTGTTAGAGGGAATTTCACTATCAATTTCTCTTGTTTCTACAACTTCTGTGGAGGCAGGAGCTCCTGGTGTTGAAGTGTTTACCTCTATGGCGACTTCTTCTGGCAGTTGAATAATAGTCACCTCTTTTTGAATCACCGTTGGCTCAGATTCATAAATGTCAGAGAGACGAGGAGAGTCAACTTCTGTGGAGGCAATCGCGGCTTCTTCTGTTTGAAGATTTATTTCTGAGGCGATCGCATCTTTTGGAATCTGAATAATAGTTAAGTCAGGACTTTGATTTAATTCTTCATCTACTGGAATCAAGTGTTCAGATTCATTAGTAACTACGGCTGGAACTTCGTTAACTGGTTCTAAATGTTGATTGGCGGGTGTTGGAACTTCGCTAACTGGTTCTAAAGGTTGATTGGTTATTACAGGAGGATCGACTTTTAGAGAAGCTGGTTGCCAATTGGGATTGAATACTGTTACTGGCATTGCCTCAGGTTCTTCATCTACTTCTTCAATGACAAGAAGGAATTCTCCAATGCGAATAACGTCTCTAGACTTCAGTTGGTAAATCTGATTGTTCTCAGCAAGTTTATCGTTAACTAGAGAGCCATTCACACTACCAAGATCGGAGTAGTAGTAGTTTCCATTCTGAACGAAGAACTTGCCATGCATGCGGCTGACATCAGAACTGTCTAGGATTAAACCAGATTGAGGAGATCGACCAACTATGTACTCGTTATTTACACTAGTTACCAGGTCAAGGTTAATTTCGTTTATTTTACCTAGTGTTTTTGCATTAAGAACTTTTACTTTGATCATATAAATCTCACTTCTTATTTTATTTAAATGGATAGTATGTCCTGTAAGTATTCAACCTGTAGAGTCATGATAGCTACAGCTAATTGCTTACTAAGAGACTAACCGCTTAACTGCTGATTGATCTTATTAATTTCTGCTACCCAGCGCTGACGAGTCGTGTGTTCTAAACTGAGAATATCATCTTGAGACCAGTGAAAGTGGAAAGCAATAAAAGCTACCTCCTCGTATAACTTATTTAAGGGGTAGCTTGAGACTCCCCCGCCAGTTCTAGCTCCACAGCAAACTGTGTATTGCAATGAGGGCATTGAGTAGGGATATGTGCATTTCCTTGTTGATTAACACGATTATAAAATTCTCTGAGATAGGCAATGTCGCGGATAACAAGCCCTTCCAATAAATCCGGACTGACAGAATTTAGACTGCCCAAGCGAGCGATCGCCAGTGAAAGCATGACTAAAAACCCATAAGCCGGATTGTCCCGAACGCTGGGATGTTTTTGAACCAAAATTTCATCTTTTGCCGTTGCCAAACGCATGATTCCCTGACGATGCACGCGATTTTGGGCATCTACGAAACCAATCGGAAGGGTAAAGGCAAATTCAGTAG
>CAZZVG010000035.1:0-14176 GCA_964657295.1 Iningainema sp.
ATGCTGAAATTATTTTACATCTCCGCTGCCAATGGATTGCTGGTAGTTGGGATAAGGGGCGTGAGTATCAATGGAACAGAAAACCGAGATAAGAAAATAAAGTCAAAAATATTGGGAAAATCTTTGCCATGTATATACATAGCCGGAAACCCATTATTACGTGGTTTATCACTTTTATCCATGTATATACATGGATAAAAGTGTTACAAAACTTAGGAACAGAAAACCGGGATAAGCTTTTTTCCCTCAAATTAATTCAAAATCTTCGCTCGCATTTGGGTCTCTTAGAGGACGTAGCTCTCCGCGTTCTACAGTTTCTGCCAGAGAGAAATAATACCGCCCCAACATATTTATGTGCTTACGTCCTAGTGGAGACAGTCGGACAATATCTTCAGGCAAAACCTGTTGGTCAAGAGAACGCAGCTTGGAGATTGCCGCATCCATATAGTAAGTATTCCACAAAACAATCACGTTGACAACCAAACCCAAAGCTCCTAATTGCTCTTCTTGTCCCTCACGGTATCTTTGACGCAGTTCTCCCCTTTGCCCGTGGAACACACCTCTCGACAAACTATGACGACTTTCGCCACGGTTAATTTGGGTAAGGATGCGTCTCCTGTAACTTTCATCATCAATATAGGACAGCAGGTATAAAGTTTTAGCAATTCTACCCAACTCAGCAATAGCTTTAGACAAGGTTGAAGTAGAGTTGCCTCGTTGCAAAGAACGCATTAATTCTGTTGCACTTACAGTTCCCAACTTGAGAGAACCAGCCACTCTCAAAATGTCATCCCAGTTGTCCGCGATTAAATCGATATTTATTTTATTTCTTGCAAGTTTATCAAGGGCACCATAGATTGCAGTATCATCTAATCGCCAAAATCTTGTATCACCTAGATCCGCAATTCGCGGGCTAAACTGGTAACCGAGCACCCAAAATAAACCAAATACTAAGTCACTATAACCAGCAGTGTCGGTCATTATTTCAATAGGGCGCAGACTGGTTGTCTGCTCTAACAATCCAGACAGTAAAAATAGAGAGTCTCTTATTGTACCAGGAATGACAATACCGTGGAAACCAGTGAATTGGTCGCTCGTAAAGTTGTAATAAGTAACACCTCGACCTACACCAAAATATTTACTGTTAGGTGCTGCATTAAGAGTTCTCACAGGCACACTAAACCGCAAACCATCAGCGGACGCTACTTCCCCACCACCCCAAATCTGTGCCAAGGCAATACGGGTTTGGGCATCAACAAGTCTGGCATTAGCGCGGATCAGAGTTTCACTACGAATATAGTTTTGCTGTACCCAAGACAACCGCCCACGAGTTAAAGCAGGCACTTCTGGGCGTACCAATGGTTCCAACCCAATATTACAAGCTTCTGCCAGTAGCACTGCACAAATACTGATATGCAAGTCTTTTACACGACTTCCTGCTTGACTTAAATGCGTAAATTCTTTGGTCAACCCAGTTTTGGCATCAATTTCCAGTAACACTTCCGGCAGGTCAACTTTTGGTAGCATTGCTGCCACTTGACGGTTTAAAATAATTAAACTGGGTGGGTTAACAAGCTTGTCCAACGGAGTTAATATTAAATGCTCCTTACCGTCTTTAATTTCAATTCGTACAGCCGCATTATCTTGAAAATTAGCAGCGGTGCGATGATAGGCTTCATCAAGTCGGGATTTAAGAATTGATTTGGTTTGCTCAAAGGTTGGTTCTAGGTCTAAAGTACGGCATATAGCTGCACGTTGTGCAGCCCATGCCTCGTCAGATAGGAGTTTGACACGAGGGTTGCAATAACGCTGGCTTTTGACAACAAAAACATCGCGGCGACGTAACGCTGACCGCAGACACTGGAGAACGCAAAACGTGTAAGCCTTGCGGTCGATTCCCCCTGAAGCGTTTATAACTAGCCGTGACCAAGCTTTGGTCACAACTTTTAAGGGTGCAGCGCTCATCGACGGTCGTGTAAAACCCTCTATAGAGCGTAAAAAATCTAGTGCTTCTAGAATTGGTGTCGCTGAATCCATCCCGGAGAACTCGATTTTTTCTAATAGGATTGGGAGAAAAATACGTACATACCGCCAACGAGACAATATTGTATCTAACAGTTCATCTCCATCCGGACGTGCCAATAATTTTACCTTCTCTACTGCCTGGACTAACAGTTCGAGGCTAACGCGCTCAAACGCTTCTTCCCTTACCACCGAGTCTTGATAGTCAGTATCAAGTATAACTTCGACCACGACTGCTAATCGTAATGCAGCTGCATCCAAATCTTTTAATGTCCGTAAACGTTCTTTTTCTCCTTCACGCTTTGACTTCGCCAATAAGCCCCGAATTAATAAATCGAGCAAATCAATTACATCATCGGTGGCTGTATATTCAAGTTCATGCGTGAATGCTAACAGGGTGGCGACTCTTTTCGCGTCGGGCATTTTAGAAATAAGAGCCGCTCTCGATGCTGCTGCATTCCGTGCCAAAAACTTGATTCTTGTTGTTGGTATGTGAGATAAATCAATACCTCCAACACCGACATTTCGTATTTCTTCTAGGCGGTTTATCGCTGCAACTAGGGATTTGGCGTTTACTTTATTGGGAGAATGACGCAATCGGTCTAATGTGGAATAACGTTGGTTTTCTGGTATTAGTAGTAACTTTTCTAAAGCAACAATTTGTTTTTTCGACGGGAGTTTAGATAAAATATTCCACAAACGGTTCGCTGCTCGTTCCCTGACGGATGCAACTAACCGCGCCAGAACACTTACACCTGGTAAAAGAATTTTTCTTTCTACCAGTCGAGCAGTAGTTAGGTCAAATAAAAGACTTTGAGATTCCGTACCAAGGCTAGACCTTTGATACAACCAACGTACCAATTTCCAATGGGTTGGTTGAGCGTGAAAGTCTTGGTATCCGTAGCGTTGTTTAATTAATGCTGTATGTTCCCACCTAGTTTCCGCTCGAGCGTAGTTCTCTAAACAACTCGTATCATCAATACCAAACTGCGTTGCTAAATAATTAATGACAACCATTGGTACATCGATTGGGTTTGTTAAAAACGTACCTAAAAAGCGCACGGTACATAACTGTAAAGCCAAACCCAAACGATTGTGATTGCCTCGTCGTCCTTTTATGAGTTGTAAGTCAGTATCATCTAAATAAAAATATTTTGCCAGTTGTTCAGGTGTTGGTTCTCCTGCATAGCGACCATATCTTTTTTCTTGTTCTCCGCTTAAAAATTCAACAGGCATTTATGTCAAAATTCTTACATTATAATTATTAAACTTGCTTATAAGATTCCCCACAGTATGGACAGAATCTAAATTTTAAGGACAAAATTGGTTCGTGACAACTAACACATTTATCTCGTAATCCGGTTCCGCAAGCAAAACAAAATTTTGATCGTAAATTAGTCCACATGGGGTCAAGAGTTGTCCCCGGTGTCCAACATTTAGGACAAAACTTTAGCGTCGTTACCCTTTCTATTGGTACTTGTTTAACTACTGCATCAAGGTACTCTTGCGGAATGCTAAATGCCGCAGCTAGTCCAGACTTTGCTTTTTGGTTGAGCCGAGATGTCACCCCAGATTCAATCTTGCGGATAGTCTGGACGTGTACCCCAGCCTTTTGGCTTAACTCGGCTTGAGTTAGGGATAACTCTTCGCGGACTCTTTGGATGTAGCGTCCCAACGGTTCTGTTGGTTTTGGAGCCACATCAGAACTCAAAACGCTCATAAAAATATATTAGTTTCGCGCTAGTTTAATAATAATTTAATGAAAGCACTTGTTTTCAAACAACTTCAAAACGAATTAAAAGTGACTGTTACTTTAGCATCATTAGCTACACAGTTTTTAGAGCGTCCCGGACTAGTAAGAGCTACGATTCGCTCTTACGAATCAACTTTGTTGCCCCTCTTGGCGCTCTACGGTAGTTGGTCACTAGAAATCATTGACCGAGAAATATTAGTCGAATATCTCAATGATTTAAAGGATGTAACATATATAACTCATCATCGCCATCAAGCAGTAATTACGGCGTTATTTAACTTTGCTGTTGAGTGTCGTTATATCAAAGCAAACCCTATCTTTAATCTCAAGCGACGCAAACCAAATCCAAATTTAGGGGAACATAATTCGGACTCTGTTGTGCGATATCTTACAATAGAACAATTAAGTATTCTCCATCAAGCTGTTAAAAAAGATGCAAGACTTACTGCATTAGTGCATTTGTTGCATAGCAGTGGAGCAAGAATTGCAGAGATACTTGCACTAAATTTAGAGGATATTGATTTTACTGCTCGTAAGTTTCAAGTCATCGGTAAAGGTAACAAACAACGCTGGTGTTTTTACAACCAAAGTACAGCCTTATGTCTAAATAACTACATTAAATATTACCGTTCTCCAAATCATCCGGCGCTCTTTACCGCTCAAAAACCAAACACCCAACAAGCATCTCGCCTTTCCTACGCAACTGCTTACTCTGCGTGGGTAAAACTGACTAATGGTATTCCGGAATTAGAGGGTACTGGCTTTCATCACCTGAGACACACATTTGGCACTGAAAGAGTTGGACTCATGGGAGTTGAGGAACTTCGCGCATTGATGGGACACGAAAAAATTCAAACTACTCTTCGCTACTCTAAAGTAACATCACTTCGCGCAGAAGAAGTAGCACAGCAGGCTTTTGAGAAAATACCACCATTAGGACAATAATTTACGGGCATTACCTGTAGAAAACTGAAGTGCTTTAACTCCAAATTATTACTCTTCTAAAAATGCATCAAGAGAATAGACAATACTCTTGATTGTCAAAATATGGTTAACGTAAATTTTATGTTCTAAATACTACTTTAAATATCGTTAATACCGAGTTAACACTTAATATAAATCGCCCCCACGAGCGAAAATTTCTATCACTTCGCTTCTGGTTACTTGATTTTTCTCCCCTATTTCTAACAGTTTCTCCCATGCTTCATCCGTTAGGCGAATAGACCTTAAACGCTTGGGTGAATCACCATAATCTGTTTCAAATTTACCATCCGATGTACGTGGTCGTCTTTGAGATTTTTGTCTAGTACCTGAATACTTATCCATACCTGCAAGCCATACATGACAATCCCACTCTATCATGTATATACATGGTTAAATAGTCGATTTTTGTAGATTTTTCCTGATCCCGGTTTTCTGAACACTCCACCTATGCTCGTCCATGTCCCACTTGCACGGAAATGAAGCCACTTGCGCGGGGCCGGGAACCAGAGCTTCGGGACACCGTCCCTTCACGCCTGTTACGCAGCAGCGCGCTCGGCGGTTGGTCGGCAGGTACGCAGGCGCGTAATCACCGGTGGGTTGTAGGACGCGTCGAGCCGTCCTACATCGGTGCCAGACGGAACAATCTCGTCGATCTGTGGTCAGTGCCGCCGGGGTGCGCTAAATTTCACGCGTTCGAGACTACATCACCACGGGATCGCGCCGTCCTCGTCGGAGAACGTGCCGCTTCATTAGGACTTGACAAAGTTGGACAACGAAGCGCAAAACCGAGCCACCTTCTAGGAGTGGAACGTTGAACATTATTGGACATGGCTCGGTTTTGCGCACCTTGGACTGGAAGTTTAACTCCCAACCAGAGACAAGCATTGTCCAACTTTGTCCTCCTTTCCCCCAACCCGTCGGACCATTCGCACCAATGAGCGCGAGGCGGACGGCTTCACGTGCGCCCTGTTTGACGGTGCGCGTGCCCGCGAAGTTGTTGAGGTCCGTACGCGGGGTCGAAACGGCCTCAGCTACATGGAGGGTCGCAAGTTGATAAAGCCCCGCCGAAGAAAAGCGCCTCTGGGAGCATCATTTGCATTCGACCCGGCCCAGTTCGTTGAGCTCAGCCAAGGCAGCACATGCCACGGACCAAGCGGAGTCTTCCGGGTAGAGTGCGCTGCGGAGGTAGGCCCAGGTAAGCCGCTGGACCGTAGCCACTCGTTCGGGACTCTCGTCCGTCGTCTCAGCCGCATCGTATCCAGAAACTCCGCCGAGTAGATGCCCTCCGCCAAATATAGTAAGCAACCACTTGGGGCCTGTACTCAGTAGGTACGGATCGGCGTGCCAGTCCGCGCCCCGAACCGTCAGATAGGGGTTGACGTCTTTATCGCCCACGACCACGAGGGCTGGCGTCGTCATCTCAGCAAAGCTGGGGTGCAACATGAATGAATAATGCTCAGCCGCATACGCCGTGATGCCTCGCTCTTGGCGAGATGCCAAGTATGGGGTGAGGGGAGAACTGCGACCCGCAGCGCGACCCATACGCTCGCGTTGAGTTTGGACAGCTTTTTGGACGATTTCTTATCAGAATTCCGGCTTATCCCGGTAATAATTTCTTAAATTATGTAACAATTCGGGCGCTGTTTTTATACTAATAAAATTATAAAACCCTCTTGCAACAATGCTTTTAGCTATGTATATACATGGCTGGCGAAGCTGATTATTTTTCTTCTCGATTTTCTTATCCCGGTTTTCTGTTCCATTGATACTCACGCCCCAATTGGTGGTCATTCCCTCAATGTCACACAAATTGTAGTACGTATCAACAATCAACTCGGTCAAAACCTCAAGTATCGTGACCTCTTTGAGTACCGGACTATCCAAGAGTTAGCAAAATTGCTCCACAACAACGATCCGGATACGGAAACAACCGAGTATCAATATGCATTTGATTTAGACATTGGTGGTGAAGTAGCGACATTCTACATTTCTGCGGAAGATTACGCAGTTCAAGGTGTCCCCCAAGGTGCAACCAACATCCGGAAACTGGTTTGTACCGTTTCGTAAAATTCTCAAGACCAAATCACTTTTTTCCAAGGAAAATTTGCTAATAGAGTTAGATGCATCGCTGTAACAGTAAAGTACAAGGGTATCGCCCTAACATTTGACACCATCCCCACCCCGGAACAGATTCAAGCGGCTTACGTTGCCCAAAAATGTTGCATTCGTACTTATCCGACCCAAACAGCATACCCATTGTCGGCAATGCAACAGCAGATCTGGTTTCACGAACAACTTGAGCCACAAAGTCCACTGTACACGATTCCATTAGCTTATGATCTCATAGGCTCCTTGGATGTTGCGACACTACAACGTGCCCTACAGATGATTGTCAACCGTCACCCCAGCTTCCGGACATCTTTTATTGAGTCGGACGGGACACCCCAACAAATTATCGCTTCCCAAGCAAGTTGCAATTTGGTTATGACGGATATTGCTCACTTGGAAGCAGCAGAGTGTGACAAAATCTGCACTCAAAAGCTGACAGAGGTGCTACGTACTGGCTTTGATATTACCCAAGGACCATTAATTCGCGCTCATTTGATTAGAACCAGTGCCACACGTCATCTACTGGCAATCAACTTACACCATCTCATCTTTGATGGTTGGTCAATCAACATTTTTCATCAAGAACTAGCTCACTTTTATCGCCATTTCCAGTCTGGTATCGACACAACACTCCCCATACCAGCTGTTAATTATGTTGATATTGTGCAGTGGCAATATGAACAATTGAGTCAGGATTTGCTGAAAGTTCAGCAAATGCACTGGATGGAAGAACTAGGAGGCGAATTACCACAACTTGAATTATTCCCCGATTTTGTTCGTCCTCCAACCCAAGCTTATAGAGGATCATGCCAAAGTCTACCTTTAAGTGCTGACTTGACACAACAACTCAGGCGTCTGGCCCAACAACACGGGATAACGCTGTATATGTTGGTTTTAACCAGCTTGGTGACTTTGCTGCATCGTTACACCCACCAAACTGACATAATCATCGGTACACCGATTGCCGGCAGAACTCAGCCAGAAATGGAACAGGTGATCGGGTATTTGGTGAATATGGTGGTCTTGCGGTTTAATCTTGATGAGCCGTTGTTTTTTGTTGATCTCCTCAAACAAGCCAAAGAAAAGGTTTTACAAGCCCATTCTCACCAAGATTACCCATTCCGGTTGCTGGTAGAGAAGTTGAACCCCGAACGAGATCCCAGCCGTTCCCCAATTTTTCAAACAATTTTCACCTACCAGGAACATAAACAAGACTTGCAGCTGGAGAATCTGCAGGTAAAGTCAGTGCCTGTGCCACCAGAGACTGTTAAGTTTGACACCAGCTTTGGCATCGTTGAAGCTGATGGAGTCTTGCACTTAGAAATTGAGTACCGCAAAGATTTATTTTTATCTGCAACAATTCAGCAACTCCTAAAGCACTGGCAGCAACTTTTACAGTCAATTGTTGACAACTCATATGCTGAGTTAAAAGCACTACCTCGACTCAACCGTGAGGAATACCACACCTTAATCACTCAGGTGAACCCTAACAGCCAACCACTGCCACCAGATATCTGTGTACATCAACTTGTAGAAGCCCATGCAGCCTTACGTCCGACACAAATTGCTGTCTGCTTTGGTGAAAAATCAATAACATACGAAGAACTGAATTGTCAAGCCAACCAACTTGCCCGCTGGTTACGAAACCAAGGAGTTGGTCCCGATGCGATCGCTGTCTTGTTATTAGACCAAAGTATTGAGATCATTGTGGCTATGTTGGCAGTGCTTAAAGCTGGTGGTGCTTACATGCCCCTTGATGGGAGTTACCCCCAATTGCGCCTGAAATACATGATTGAGGATGCCCAGCCAGCGGTCATTCTTTCCATGTCTCACTTGGGTCATTTACTTCCAGATCATCAGGAAAAATGTTTCTTTTTAGATACACAGTGGCATGAGGTTGCTAACTTAGGCACCACCAATCTACCGTCACTTACAACAAGCGAAAACCTGGTTAATGTCCTCTACACCTCAGGGTCAACAGGTACGCCTAAAGGTGTGGCACTACCTCATCGTGGTGTAATTCGGCTTGTGCATCAACCGAATTTTGCCGCTATGGATCATACTGAAGTTGTACCGCAACTATCGCCCTTAAACTTTGATGGTGCGACTTATGAAATTTGGGCGACATTGTGCAATGGGGGACAACTTGTCATTATCCAGAAAGAAATTGTTCTGGCACCACGTGAGTTATCAGCAGCAATTTACAAGTATTGCGTCACAACTTTGTTGGTGACAACACCCTTATTAAATCGCTTGATTGAAGATGCTCCCGAGGCTCTTACACCACTGCGACAGGTGATTTTTGGTGGTGAAATTATTTCCAAGCCCCATATAAAGAAAGCACTACAGTATTGCCAACCGGGTACACTAACTCATACCTATGGTCCGACGGAGAACTCCTTTACCTCCTGTTATTACCCGATTCATACGGTTGACGATCAGCAGTGGACAATCCCAATTGGTACACCCGTTTCTCACACTGCCATCTATATTCTTGATCAGCAACTAGGACCGGTTCCTTATGGGGTGATTGGGGAGGTGTATCTCGGCGGACTAGGTCTGGCACGTGGTTATATTAATGATCCTATCAAAACTACACAAAACTTTTTACCTAATCCTTTTTCTACAGAACCAGGGGCACGCATGTATAAGACAGGCGATCGCGCCCGTCGTCGCCAAGATGGTTATATAGAGTTCATCAGTCGCAACGATAATCAAATCAAGATCCGCAGCCAACGGCTGGAATTGGCAGAAGTCGAGTCAGCCCTACGCCAGTCACCACTGCTTACAGAATGTTTCGTCAATGTTGTCCCAGATGAACAGGGCAGTAAGCAACTCGTTGCCTATTTTGTCCCCAGCAGCGCCAAGACTGATCAAGGTGGTGGGGTTCAAGTGTTGTCCCTATCCAACGATGAAATCTCCTCGCTACGGGCTTTCCTCAAAGAACTGCTACCTGATTACATGGTGCCAACTCACCTCATCCCCTTATCCGCGTTGCCTCTCAACCCGAATGGGAAGGTGAATCGGAAAGCCTTACCAAAACTAACCGCAATAGTACGCCAAGAACACATTAACTTACCACAAACACAGCTTGAGAGAGTGATTGCCCAAATTTGGCAACAGGTTCTTAGTGTACAGCAAATTGGAATTGATGATAACTTCTTTGACATTGGTGGACATTCCTTGCTACTTGTTAAAGTACATGATGCACTCAAGCGCCAACTGTTGATGACGAATCCTTTAATGGATCTGTTTAAGTATCCAACGGTGCGTTCTCTGGCAAAAGCGCTTGGTTCCCCAGATATCTCTACACAGCCATCAACACCACTGTTTATAGGGACAAATCAAGTCCAAGAAAATGTAGCCATTGCAATTGTTGGTATGGCATTACGCTTTCCCAAGGCTGACACTCCCTATGAGTTTTGGCAGAACTTGCGAGTGGGTCGAGAATGCGTTACGATGCTTTCAGATGATCAGCTAGAAACATCACCTTTAAATACGAACCCCCGGCTGTTAGACCATCTTGTTCGTGCTGGGGGTTTTGTGGATCATCCCTTCGACTTTGACCCAGGGTTCTTTCATATCTCAGAACGGGAAGCCTTGCAGATGGACCCACAGCATCGGCTGTTTCTGATGTGTTTGTGGGAAGCGATTGAGAATGCAGGCTAGTGCACTGTATGCCACCTCAAGTGTTGTGCGTGAAACCATTGATACCTGTGCCAAAATTCTCGAAGGTAATTTACCCCATCCGTTGCTAGCTTATCTGTTTGATCCGGCACGATCCCAAGATCTCCACCAAACAAACATTACCCAACCCGTTTTGTTTGCTGTGGAGTATGCGATCGCGCAACTGTGGATGTCATGGGGGATAAAACCAGGGGTTGTGCTTGGGCACAGTCTCGGTGAATATGTGGCTGCTTGTATTGCAGGGGCTTTATCCCTAGAGGCAGCATTATTGCTTGTCCTCAAACGGGGTCAATTGATGCACGAATACTGTCAACTCGGGGCTATGGTTTCTGTGCTAGCTGCACCAGAGACTGTAGAACAAGCATTGATCCCCTATCAACAAGATATTCAAATTGCCGCTATTAACGCCCACGATCAGGTGGTTGTATCAGGTGATATTGCCGCTATTGAAGCTTTGTGCAAGGAGTGGGAACAAGCAGGGCTGAAGTATAAACGCTTGAGTGTTTCCCATGGCTTCCACTCGGCACTTATGGAACCCATGCTGACACCGTTTACAGCCTATGCCCAACAGCTAACACCCCAACCCTTACACACCCCTTTGATCTCAAACTTAAATGGTGAACTGCTGAATCCGGGGGTCATTTTAGATCCATCCTATTGGCGAAAGCATATCCGTCAACCGATCCAGTTTGTCGCCTGTCTTGAGACTTTAAAGCAGCTGGCAATCCCAATTGTGTTAGAAATTGGACCTCACCCAGTTTTAACAACACTGGCTCGTAAGGTTGTATCCGATCAGCAGATTGTTTTGTGGTCTCTCAAACGCAACCATGATGAATGGTTCACGATTTTGAGTAACCTGGGGCAGTGTTGGATCCATGGTAGCAAAGTTGACTGGAAAGCCGTACATGGCGATCACCCACGGCGTCGAGTCCATGTACCAACATACCCGTTTGAACTGAAAGAATTTAACAGGGTTGTGGTGCCAGCAAGGGCTGTGGCAGAGGAGCCAAAAGTGCCTGTGGCACTAAATACTAAACCCAAGCCAGTAACCACTGATATGATTCATGCCAAATTAATCAGTTACTGGCAAGAAATTTTTGGTCAAAATCGAGGGGCATTGCATGAGAACTTTTTAGATCTAGGGGGTGATTCGCTCAATGCTATTCAATTACAAGCACGTATCCGCGAAAACCTGAAAGTGGAAATTTCGATCCAAGAGTTCCTCACAACTAAAAATCTGGCAGCATTTATTGAACTGGTTCAACAACGGTGTCGCCCGAC
Source organism: Iningainema sp. (assembly GCA_964657295.1). Classification (GTDB taxonomy): domain Bacteria; phylum Cyanobacteriota; class Cyanobacteriia; order Cyanobacteriales; family Nostocaceae; genus Rhizonema. The sequence continues at coordinate 11,837 of CAZZVG010000035.1, forward strand.
TCAAAAAGAGCAACAGGTAGTGATTCCACGGTTGCCTTCTCAGCCAAGCTATGGATTATCAAATGCTCAAAAGCGCATCTGGTTCTTAGAGCAATTTTACCCAACCAGTGCTCTGTATAACGTACCAACGGCAATGAGACTCCACGGGCCACTTGATGTGGAACGATTACGGGTTGCTTTTCAACGTGTTATCCAACACCAAGCCAGTTTACGGACAGTCTTTAAGATGGATGGTGAGGAACCAGTCCAAGTCATTCTCTCGGAAGAAACTCACTTTGAGTTACCGATGCAGGATTGGACAACCAGCACTGAGGATCGAGAGGCACGCCTTCAAACCCTGCTTGAGCAAGAAATCAGACGACCTTTTCACTTAGAACTTGGTCCCCTCATCCGCGCACTTTTGATCAAGATGGCAGCCCAAGAGCATATCTTGCTGCTCAACATCCATCATATTATCTTTGACGGTTGGTCAATGAATGTGCTGATGGAGGAGGTGCGGGATCAATATTTTGCCCTTGAGCAAGGCATCACCCCTGAGATTCCAGAAGCCCCTCTCCGATATGTTGATTATGCTGCTTGGCAGAAAAACCAACTGGATAGTGGTGCTCTGACACAATCGCGCCATTTTTGGCTAGAGCATCTCAAAGGACCGATCCCAGTCTTAGATGTGCCACTGGATTACCCCCGTCCACCACTTCAAACTTACAATGGTGCAACTACACAACAACAAGTTAGCCCAGCACTCACAGCACAATTACAAGCCGTGGCTCGGCAGTATAATGTCACACTTTATATGCTGCTTCTCAGTGCTTTCAACGTGCTTCTTTATCGCTACACTGGGCAAACGGATATTGTGGTCGGGACACCAGTTGCTGGGCGATTGCACAGTCAACTTGAAACATTAATTGGACTCTTTGTCAATACCCTGGCTCTACGTACACAACTGCAACCCTCAGAAACCTTTGATACACTTCTGGGCAAAGTCAAAGCAACAACACTGGCTGCCTACGAACACCAAACTTACCCATTTGATCTTTTGGTTGAGGAGTTGAACCCCAACCGAGATCTCAGCCGCCCACCTATCTTTAGTGTGATGTTCGCCCTGCAAAATTTAGGTCATCAAGAGTCATTCGGCAATTTGCAGGTGTCGCCCGTGGAATTAACATTGCATCAAGCCAAATTTGATCTGACTCTGTTTGTTCAAGAACGGGAGCAATCACTCTGGTTAGATATGGAGTACAACGCAAATCTGTTTGATGGGACAACGATCAACCGGATACTGTGTAATTTTGTCCAGATCCTCGATAGCATCGTTCAGCAACCAACAGCACCACTGACTACCTTAGAAGTTATTCACCCCCAAGAGTATCATCAATTAACAGTCACTTGGAATGCTACCGCCAAACCCTTCCCAGCAACTGTTCTCCAGGAATTACTAGCAGCAAAGGCGGCACAAACACCAGAGGCAATCGCCGTACGTTACGGGGATCAAACGCTCACTTATGAGCAACTAGACACTCGTGCCAATCAACTTGCACAGTACTTGTGTTATCAGGGTGTTGGAGTAGAAATGCCCGTGGCGATCCTGCTGGAAAGATCACCTGAGATGGTTTGGGCTGTGACTGGTGTCCTAAAAGCTGGTGCTACATACATCCCCATAGATTCCACCAACCCAGAGTCACGCATCCAAGATATTTTAGAGGCCAGTGGTGTAACAATTGTCATCACTCAGCGTCATCTGCTTAATAAAGTGAAAGGATGTGGCAGACGCTGCATCTTTGTTGATCATCAAGTGGAAGCTATCGATCAGGCGAGCCTGATAGCTCCTGTTGTGAATATCACCCCAGACAACTTAGCCTACATCATTTTTACCTCTGGCTCTACTGGTAAACCAAAAGGAGTGCAGATTACTCACCGTGGCTTGGTTAATTATTTAACATGGGCTGTCGATTACTACTGGGCAAAACAAGCGGGAACATTTCCCCTTTACTCCTCACTGGCTTTTGACCTCACAGTAACGAGCTTATTTGTCCCCTTACTGACTGGGCAAACAATTTTCGTTCAACCCGCTGATTTAGAAAGGCCAGCACTCGTTGAAGCACTGGCAGGGGTAACTGGTTTTCAATCAGCAAAAATTACCCCAGCCCACCTAGAATTATTAGTCCAGTACGCTCAGATCAACGGTACACAGTGGTCAAATATACAGCATTTGATTGTTGGTGGTGAGGCATTGTCACCCATATTAGCCAAAGCCTGGTTAACGCTGTATCCTAACAGCACCATCTACGTATCCCCTCAATATTTCGGGGTAGGCAATTACTCTGGTTGCCACGACCAACC